>JADGBC010000085.1 GCA_015231705.1 Desulfamplus sp.
AGCTATGCGACAGCTTCATAGCCCCTGTTTGAGCTATTTTGTATAGAAACTATGAGCATTTTATAAAACTCTGAGAGGGGGGGCCAAATCGTGAGCAAGCCAAATATGGCGATTTGGACACCCCACTCTTAATCTGCTATCAGATGAAAAAGAAAATTCTGAAATCACCCTTTCAATTCCTAATAATTTAAATGAGTTTGCTCAAGATGCTCTTATAACTTCATTACGAAAAAAAGGATATAGTCCGACTCTTTTATGGCGTCCAATTGCTGCTGCAATTGATTGGTGTTCAAGGTTAGCTCAAAATGAGATAAATCGAATGGAAAAAGATGATCCTTTCTATTTTATAAATTTTGGCTCAGACATGTTTGAATTTGTGCATCTTCATATCAGAAAAGTGGAAAAAGGTGGTAAGGCTTATGCTGTTCCTATAAGAAAGCAACCTTCTGTTACTCCAATATTGATTTCAGGCACTCTTATTTTGGCAAGTGTTGCTGAACATATCGCACAATCGAAATATAATACTAATAAAATCAATGTGATTTGGCAGATTTTCAGCTATTTATCTCAATTATGGTGTTTAAAAGAGGAACGACCAGTTGCTTCCGCTGATTTTATTCCAGAAAAAAGATTCATTGATACTGGTAAAAGCTGGGATGTTTTAGATGATAAAGCTGGTACAATTACTTCCTTTTTAAATAATGTTGAAGCATTAAACTATCCTGAATGGTTTATAAAAAGTATTGAAGAATGTTGTAATATTGATCTTAATTTAAAAAATCATCAAGATGCGTTTTCAAATATTGCTGAATGGGTTGAAAGTCAGATTACGGAGCTTGTTTCAAATACTAATGATGATGAACCAGGTGGTGCAATAATATCAGGACATTTTAGAAATTTTAAATGCAATGGTTCAGAAACATTGCAGGATATTGCTGTTCGTGTTCTTGAAAAAAAGATAAATTTGGGCTTTCAGGATAATTTAGCTGCAGCAACATATATTTACAGTGATTCTAATCTACAATCTGACCATATTGCAGAAGGATGTCTAAAATATGCTTATAAGAAATCACAAGTGCTGCCAACTTATTACGATGTTCTTCCAAAACTTGAAATAAGAGTTCGTAATGAAGATAGAACTGGATACCGATGGGAGACCATAGTTTCTACAGATGAAATAGAAGGTGGCGAGACATATTTTAATAAAATTGAAAAGCGTTTTTCAGTATTACAGGGAACGAAACATATAAATTTCTTTTTAAAAAGAATGGATGCAGACCAATGTAGAAAATTACCATTTGATTTTCCTGCTCCAGTTCCTGAAAAAATTTTAGTTGATTTACATATAAAAATGAAGCCTGCTCAAGGATTTGCATCTGTAGAGATTATTCCAGACAAACCAGAACTTTTTGGAGTTAAACATCTATTTTTAGATTGGCAAAGAATGGAACCAGCAGATTGCATTGAAGAGCCTCCACCACTACCGCCTTCTAAAATAGGTTATCCAGAACCAGTCATTTTAAAATCACATTTACAAGTATTTATTAATAATCAATCTAATTTTAAAGAATATCGCAGCGTCTATGCTTCTCCTCGTAACACTACTCGATATAGACAAGTTATTGATAATTTAAAGCAAGCCCTCAAAACAAAGCAATTTATCAACGGAAAAGTCTATGGAATTTTAGACAGTAATGGCAATATTTCACAGACAACTGACGATAGTCATATTAAGAATCCGACAGACTCTTTATTTAAGGAGGAAGATGCGAAAGAACTGATTAGAAATACACTAACAAAACTTGATTCTGAGACAAGATCGGCTATGAGACAACAAGCCAATTTGTATCCATATCTTGAGACTCTAATTATAATAAGTTCTTTTTTCTTTATCAAAGCTCCTGAACCTTGCCGTCAATATTTAAAGTCTCTTTTGTGTAGAGAACGTGCTGCAATCACTGGAAATATAATATATTGTATAGGAAGATGTTTTCATCTGCCAGATGAGGTAAGTCTATTTTTTGAAGTTGCTATTGAGAGAATAAAACAAGACGCAAATAGAACTAATACATGGGTGTGGACAATCAATAAAATTTTGATACACAGAGAAGAAGCCTACAAATATCTTACAAAAGAACAGGCTCTTTTTCTTATCTCCTTTGCCCGTGATAAGATGAAATATGAATTGGGTAGGCAAAACATTCATAGGATTTTTAAAAACTCTGCTAACCTTTTTCTCTATTTAATGCGATGGCGAAAAAACGAACCTTATTTTCTCACTGAAACAACAGAGGAGTATGGATTGGGGCAAGAGATAAAAGATATTTTAACTGACGCTGCGAACTATGCAGATGATAATCATGTAAAAGAAATTCTTAAACAGATTGCAAAGTATATTGAATATCAGGGAGATCAGCCTATTGATGGATTTGATTTTGAATAACGTTCAAATAATGTATCAACTTGTTAACACAAACTACTCCTAAATTCATCCCTATGAAAAATACGATTTTACTATGCTGGTTAGGTGCTACAGACCTGAAAGCTGCTTCTGGCGTTTCAGAAGTCGGTTCTGGTCCGGGGTGTCCAAAAATTCTCTTTGGGGTCAATTGCTTTGCTCAGTTGACAATCGATATAATGTGCCTTGTTTGAGCCAACAGCACAATATGCAGTTCAAAGTAGATGCGGATTGGGACAGTTCCCCATGGAAAGATATTCCATCAGAACTTCTTCTGAATTACATGGGCAACAGACCTGACCATTTTCCAAAAACACAGGTAAAAATTGCCTATGATGATACTGCTATACATTTGATGTTTCGAGTTGAGGACAGATATGTCAGGGCAGTGGCAGCAGAGCATCAGGATAATGTCTGGGAAGACAGTTGTGTCGAATTCTTCTTTACACCAGATTCTAATATCTCTGTGGGCTATTTCAATCTTGAGATGAACTGTGGCGGCACCATGCTTTTCCATTTTCATCCAGGAGCAGGCGAGGAGCGGATTGTAATCCCGAAAAGTGAATGCAACCAGGTAATCTGTAATCACTCATTACCACAGATTGTTGAGCCGGAAATTGATGAGCCGGTTACATGGACAGTTGTCTACTCAATACCCATCGCCTTGCTGAGAAAATATTGTCGGGTTACTACTCCAGCTTCAGGTGTTGAATGGAGAGCTAATTTCTATAAATGTGCTGACAAGAGCTCCCACCCACAGTGGTTGACATGGTCTCCGGTAAATTTTCCAAAGCCAAATTTTAACATGCCCCAGTACTTTGGTATATTGACTTTTCAGCAGTATTGAATATCGACTTATTTTGAATTTTTCAATATCTGATCAACTTTTTTAAAAATGCTCATAAATCTCCTGCTGGTGTCAGTTTTATATGGTGTTTGTTTGCTTCGCACTGGTAAATCGCTGATACACCTCTTTCAGCACCACCTGGGCCACCAGATCACTAAACTCTCCCCCCTCCATCAATCGGTTGAAGATGTCAGTGTTTTGATCCATCCTGTCGATCACTTTATTGATGTATGCATCTGTAAATGGGAACTTGAAGTTCTCCATGGTATTTGCAAGGGCTTGGATTTTCAGGGCTTCATCTGCCACGCAATCTTCAACAATCTGGTCAAAGAAGAGGCGGTCGGTTTCATTAAATTCAGTACCAAAGAGATCATTGATTGTATTGATGATTTCTGACAAGGGGGATTGCTCTTCATCTTTTTTTCTGCGGATACCGGCTTCAGTTGCACCGGAAAGTGCCCACTCCTTACTCGTTTCAAGTACAATCTCTCCGGCACCTGTCTTATTCAGCCTGTAATACTCAAGTGCCACCTCATCATCAAGCTTCAGTCTCTCTTCAATGCTCTTCTTTGGCAATTTTGTAAGCAGGAACCGGATATAGGGAAAGAGCTTCTCCAGCTCCATATCATGGAAGGGTATGATCTGTGATAAAAATGAATAGAGGCGGGTAAACGATACAAGGGTGTGCTTGAAATCATCCTGTGATATCTCTCCATTCACAGATGCGTCTTCCGGCAGAGCCTTGAATCTTTCAACAGCAGGGTCAATAAAGGCATTCAGTTTTGCTTGATTTTTGGTATTGAATTTTGGGTCAAAATATTTCTTTGAGAAGTTTTCCACTTCCGATGACCATATCACCTGTGCAGCTTCAATGCGGCTCTTTTGGTCGTACAACAGATTGGGGTCTGTTTTCTCTTCCAGTGTGGTTACTTCGTAATAGGGCTGGAACGATTCTCTTATATCCTCAGCTTCATTTGCAAAATCAAGGACAAAGGTGTCTTCTTTGCCACGACATTTTCTGTTGAGTCGAGAGAGAGTCTGTACAGCCTTGACACCGGACAGCTTTTTATCCACATACATGGTATGCAAAAGGGGTTGATCAAATCCGGTCTGGTATTTGTCGGCAACCAGAAGAACCTGATATTCAGGTGTGTTGAATTTTGTGGGCAGTTCCTTTTCACCAAACTGGTTCATGCCGGTTTCTTTATACTCAATTCCATCATCATTCACAGTGCCGGAGAAGGCGATAAGGGTTTTGATATCTGTGTATCCCTTTTCCTTTAGATAGCGGTCAAACTCCAGTTTATATCGCACTGCATGGAGTCGGGAGGATGTCACCACCATGGCCTTTGCCTGTCCATTGATCTTTTTGGAGACGACCTGCCTGAAATGCTCTACCATTATCTCTGTTTTCTGTGACAGGTTATGGGGATGCAGTGACATGAACCGTGCTATGGCTATTTTGCCTTTTCGTTTGTCAATCCTGGGATCATCTTCAATGGCTTTATTCAGTTTGAAAAAAGTCTTGTATGTGGTGTATCCTTTCAGGACATCCAGAATAAATTCTTCTTCTATGGCCTGTCTCATGGAGTAGAGATCGAATGGTTGGGGTTTTCCATCAATGCCTGTCTCTCCAAATACCTCCAGGGTCTTTGCTTTGGGTGTGGCTGTGAATGCAAAGAAACTGAGATTCTTCTGCTGTCCCCGCGACATCATGGTTTTTCTGATTTCATCTTCCGGTGAGTCATCGTTTTCTGACTCTGAATCTTCAAGCATGGCTTCTTCAAGGGTTTTGGCCGAGAGCACTTCCTTCATTTTTCTGGATGCTTCACCGCCTTGACTGCTGTGTGCCTCATCAATGACGACAGCGTAGTTTCTTGATCTTCTCTCACCTTGAGACTTTTCCATCTCTGAAATTTTATCAATCACAAATTGAAACTTCTGCAATGTGGTAATAACGATATTGGAGCCGTGATAGATGGCATCTGCCAACTGGTCTGATCTTTTGTCGATTTTCTTGACCACGCCTTCCTTGTGCTCAAATTGATAGATGGTGTCCTGCAACTGGGAATCCAGTACTCTGCGGTCGGTGATGACAATGACAGAATCAAAGACACGCTCATCAAATTTGTTGTGAAGACTGGAGAGACGATAGGATAACCATGCAATGGAATTTGATTTACCACTCCCGGCACTGTGTTGAATGAGGTAGTTCTTTCCCGGGCCATGAACTTTAGCATGATCGGATAGTTTCCTGACCACCCGGAGCTGATGAAACCTTGGAAAGATCATCTTTTCCTTTATGACTTTCTTTCCCTTCTGCTCCACAGTTTCTTTTTCAAGGTGGATAAACTTTCCAATGATGTCTAAAAAGGAATCCTTTGTCCAGACATGTTTCCACAGGAAATCTATCCTGTAACCATGGGGATTTGGGGGATTGCCCTTTCCATTGTTGTGACCCATGTTGAAAGGAAGGTAAAAGGTCTGTATGCCCATCAATCTGGTGGTCATCCAGGCTTCATCAGTATCGACGGTGAAGTGTACCAATGCTCTTTTATTGAACTGGAAAATCAACTCTTTGGGATCACGGTCTAACTTGTACTGCTGCTTGGCATTGTCAACGGTCTGGCCGGTCATCTGGTTTTTAAGTTCAATGGTTGCAACCGGTATTCCATTGAGTCCAAGTACCAGATCAAGGGAATTTTCATTCTTCAGGGAGTACTTTACCTGCCTTGTGACAGTCAGGATATTGGCGTCATAGAGTTTTTTAGAATCTGGATTGAGACTGCTTTCCGGTTTGAAAAATGCGGTCTGAAATTTAACACCATAGTCTGTGAAGCCTTTGCGGATAACATCAAGAGCACCTCTTAAATTGAGCTCTTTTACAAATCGTTTAATGAGATTCTCTTTGGTATTGGCTCCATGGATGGTGTGGAGCTTCTCCCACTTATCCGGCTGGGATTGTTGAAGGAACTGTATGAAGGTGGTTTTATCCAGTGCAATCTCTCGATCAAAAAGATTTGGATCTCCGGCAATATATCCACCGTTTTCAATCAGATCTTCTACGATGGCCTTTTCGAATGTCTCTTCTGTGTGAATGGCTGTTGTCATTTTTTTTGAGTCTGCTTCGTAAAGGGTTGAATTATGGTGTCTTAGTTTTTTTTTGGTGTTCTGGGTCAGCTATATTTAATTATCTCTTGTGTGATGATCTTTTTCTGTTCGCTGTGGCTTCATTCAGACATAAATCACACTCTTTTGAATATCCCTGGCAATCTTTTTTACTGTGATTCCTTGAACGCCATCAGGTGTTAAAACATCCGTCTTTTTGCCCAACACCTTCTCAAGATACTCTGTAAATTCAATAAACTTGAGACCGATTGGTTTATCAAATTCAGCGATAATATCAATATCGCTATCCTCTGTTTGTGCATTTCTGGCATAAGACCCAAACAGTCCGATTCGTTTGATTCCATATTCAGAAATCAGATATGGATATTGCTTCTTGATTTTCTTAATGATGATTTCCTTATCCATATGCAAACATTCCTATCTGTGTAGTATTTTATACAATTTCACTCTTTAATCATCAGATTCAATCAATATATCCCCATGCCCTAAATTTGTTTTGTAGCTCCGGCATATCTTTAAATACCTTAAAATATAGGTATTCAGGGGCTAAATCTGCACCATTAGGCCAGACAACTGTTTCCAGTTCTTTATCAACTGTGAATTGAGCAAACAGTTTTTTATCCTTCAGAGGATTAAAGATTGGTCCATCCAGCGATTGAGACAAATCAGCGATACCCTTCTTTCCATCATTGAAAGAGAGTTCAAGCTGGTAATCCTTTAAATATTTGGCGTCTGTTATGTGTAAAATCATGATGTTACTCCAATGGTTCAATTGACTTTGGCATCTCTTTTTTTCGACATAATTCCCAGTTTGCAAGTAATTTGTCCTGATGCTTTTCAGACCATTCCAAAACAAGTCTAAGTGCCCGTTTCGGGAATTTTCCCTCAATCACACCGGTTTCAATGCAAACCGTAATTTCATATTCACCATATTTTGCGTGAAAATGCGGCGGCATGTGATCGTTCCAGTACATTGAAATAATGATTCCAAGGAATCTGCTGATTATAGGCATTTTATTTACCTTTTTACATCGTTAAAGATTTCATCAATTTCTTCCTCATTATAGTCAAATATATACTCTTTTTCCTTTTGCAGCTTTTCTATAAATTCAACTTTATTATAACCGGCAAGTTCTGCTGCCTTTCCCAGTGATAACCGTCCTTTTCTATAGAAATACAATGCAGAGAGGAATTTAACCTCATGCGTAAATCCATCTTTTGTTTCTTTTATGGATAAGAGGATATTTTCCTTGATTGGAAAAGAGATATTTACTTTTCTTTCCTGCATGGCTTAATTTCCAGTTTTATAATTTGATTAATACAACTGTAAAATATCCACTGTCAATGCCTGTGTCATAAGCTTATAGATCAAAAAGTTTGCACATAACATATTTCTAAATTTGCAATATTTTATAACCTTCCTTACGAACTATATTGCAGAATCTTACATCTGAACATACAAAAATTGTCTCTTTGTCACAGTAAATCCTGAAAAAAGCAAATTGTAAAGAATCCAATGTTCTTAAAGAGTAATTCAAAGCTATTTCTTTTAATAATATTTCAGTTTCATCAAAAATAATTGTTGAAAAACGCAAAATATCATATTTTAAATTAGAATCCTCATCGAATTTGTTAATTATCGTATTAAGAACTTCTTGTGTAAATAATTTTTCTCTATACTTCTTATGGATTGTTGAAAGAAACTCTATACATGTCAATTCTGAAATTTGAATCAAGTTTTCAGGATCATTATAAATTTTGAGAAGATCTGAGGTGCCTGATTCTTTATGATAAATTTTTACAAGTGAAGATGTATCAATAAAATATTTCATACTCTATCTTCTCTATCTTCTATAACAGCTTTAGACCAGCTTTCCTCAGATGAGCTTGTCATTGCATGAATTTGATCTATTGATATATTTGATTTTGTAGTTTGAGGCACTTTCTTTTGTTTTTTTAACAAATTGATATATTCATAAATAAGAGTGAGTTCATAGGTATCCATACTTTCTATGGATTCAAATATATTTTCTTTTAATTTCATGATAATCTCCTATTATTGCTTAACAATTATTGCTAAAATAAGGACGATTTAAGACTTGTGTAGGCATGGTCTCATCTTACTTCTTAATATGGATTTAACAGGCAATCTCCGGTTTTTTCCAGTCTCGGACATCAATTTTACCGGTCACAACTTCGCTGATCAGTGCAGTGCGGTATTCCTGTAATAGTTCGATTTCTTTGGTGGTTTTAGTGAGAAGCGTGTCGATGCGGTTAGTTTCTCTATCAAGATAGTCTGCAATTTCCTGTTGTTCATGAAGTTTTATTTTGGGAACAATTAAATTGTTTAAAATAGTAAGTGATACGAAATTTTGAACACCGCCAGACTGATTCAAGTCAAATTGAGTGCTGATGATAATACTATTAAAAAGATATGTTATGTAATTCATAGAAACATTAGGATTTGATTTAAACAAGGCTACATTTTTAATCGAAAATTCTCTTTTTGTATTAACAATTACCGGATTTCCTATTGTTCCAATCATAGGCATAATAATATCACCATAAGACACATTAGATCTGAGAATAATCTTTTTATGTTCTTCTTCAGAAATAAACGTTGTTTCTTTGAAATCAATAAAGCCATTTTTTAAATTTTTAGATGTAATAAGCGGATATACGTTATCTGAAAAAGGAACCGGCTTGGGAGTGTCATGAGTTCCATCTTTAACAACTAAAATATATTTAAAAGCACATATTTCCCAATGCTCCGGAATCTCCCCAAGCCATTCAATACCAGAATCTTTCATGGGAACATCAGGGTCAAGACCTTTGATAACTGCTTCATTGATAACAGCAGTACGTTCTTCTTTTAACAGGTCGATTAACCGTTTCTTTTTTTGAATGAGAGTGTCGATTAGGTGGGTTTTGTGGTCGAGGAAGTTGGCGATTTCATTTTTTTCATTTGAGAGTGGAGAAGGACAGTATATATTTCCTAAATCTTCCATTGATAGATTGGGTTGTGCTGCCTGTACCGCATCAATCCATATCAGTTCCTGTACTTTTGGTGATTGAAGCCAAAACCATGTAAAAATAGATTCTTCTTTATCCTCAAGTCGTATAAAACAAACAGCTTGGTTTGTATTTGCAGGAACAAATTCATTAGTCAGAACAGCTACCTTTCCAATAGTAGCACCTGCAATTACAAATAATATATCATTCTCAAATAGTCTTGATCTTTGTAGAAGTTGATCTGTTTCAGAATCTATGAAGTTTCGTGGAAAGTCGGAGAGTGCGTTATCCTTTATGTTTTCAGCTTTTATAAATTTGATTTCACCTTCATCCATTATTGCTTTGTCGATAGTTGAAGGTGTAGTTCCTTTAGAAATGATAGAAGTGAAATGTTTTAACCGAAGTAAGTCCCAATGCTCCGGTATCTCTCCCAACCACTCAATCCCAGAATCTTTATATCTCGGATAAGGCTTCATCATTCAAGCACCTCACTCAAAAGCCCATCAGTTTCCTTCTCCAAAGCCAGTATATCCGCACGTATTTCAGCAAGCGACCGAAGTGGTTTATATTCATAAAAATACTTGGTGAAGTTGATCTCATAGCCAACTTTTGTTTTTGAATGGTCAACCCAGGCATCGGGAACATGTGGCAGCACCTCTTTTTCCATGTATTCCTGAATATCTTCCTCAGAGGATTCAGCCTTTCCTTGCTTCAATGGGATGTTTTCATAGTCACGCAGTTTGGTATCTGGCTTGGGGATGCCCTGTTTGGTGGTCACAACTTCACCATTTTCCATCAAGGGGCGTTCAACCGTGACACGGGAATATCCAAAGTCTGAATTATGGAATATTTTGCACTGTTTTCCTTCCTTGAACTCACCGTAAATCTGGGTAATGGTCTTGATATCCTCATCTGATATCTCATTTCGCTTGTTTCCAAGGGATCTGCTCATCTTGTGGGAAAAAGATACTGCATTGATGAGCTGCACCTTTCCCTTTCGCTGATCGTTTTTCCTGTTGGTGACAATAAAGAAATAGGTGGAGATACCGGTATTGTAAAACAACTGGTCTGGAAGTGCGACAACGGCTTCCAGCATGTCATTTTCTATGATCCATTTTCTAATTTCAGATTCACCGGAACCAGCACTCCCTGTAAAGAGTGGAGACCCATTAAAAACAATGGCAATGCGAGAACCACCATTGGAAGGCTTCATCTTGGATATGAGATGTTGCAAAAAGAGCAGAGAACCATCAGATACCCTTGGAAGTCCTGCACCAAATCTACCGCCAAATCCAAGGCTGTCATGCTCTTTTTTAATCTGCTTCTGCACTTTATTCCATGCAACACCAAAGGGTGGATTTACAAGACAGTAATCAAATTTATCATCTGGGAATCCATCTGCTGTAAACGAGTTTCCGAACTTGATATTGGAAGCCTTCTGGCCCTTGATCATCATGTCAGCTTTGCATATGGCATAGGATTCATCATTGAGCTCCTGACCAAAGACTTCAAGGCGGGCATCCGGGTTGAGTTCTGCAAGGTATTCTTCGGCAACGGAGAGCATCCCACCTGTACCACATGCACAGTCATACAGGGTTTTCACGATGCCTTTCTGGGATAGGATATCATTGTCATTATTAAATAGCAGATTGACCATGAGTCTGATAACTTCTCTTGGTGTGAAGTGCTCCCCTGCGGTCTCGTTACTGATTTCAGCAAATTTTCGAATGAGTTCTTCAAAGACATATCCCATCTCCATGGATGAGACTTTATCTGGATGAAGGTCAATCTTTGCAAAGGATTCAAGGACAAGGAACAAGAGGTTCTTATCGTCAAGGTAGGATATCTGTTCATCAAACTTGAACTTGTCCACAATCTCCCTTGCATCAGCAGAAAATCCGGCAATGTAGTGTCGAAGGTTCATGGCAATCTTGTCATGTTCTGCCAAAAGCTTCTGGAAATCAAATCCGCTACGATTGTGGAAGTTGTAGCCGGACTCCTTGTTGAGGATTTTATCAATGGCATCCTCATTCATGTTCTGTATTGATTCATATTTTTTCAGTACATTTTCTTTGGTGGCTGACAATACGCAATCCAGTCGTCTCAAAACGGTGAAGGGAAGGATCACCTGTCCGTATGATGATTGCTTGTAATCGCCACGCAGGGTGTCTGCTACACTCCAGATAAAATTTGCCAGTCCTTGAACGTTCATTATTTGGTTTCTCCAGTAATTATGTCGTATAATATCTTGATTTGATATGGTCACGCAGAGAGTTGACCTTGTTTTCAAGGCAAGCCCTTTTGATCTTTGATGGCACTTTTCAATGCTATTGCATAGACCTTGTTATAGTGTGAACTATAATAATCTCCGGTAATTAAAAATATTGCATTATCAGCATACTCTTCAGGGCTTGATATTGCAGCTAAAGAAGTAAAAAACGAACTGGCAAAGCGTTTTTGATCTCCAGTGATCATCCATGTACCATATTCATCTGCAAAAACAATTTCATCACCAGATACCATCTTATCAATAAGTTCATGAAGAATTTTGAAGCATTGAACAGCAATTTCATGATCTCCCTGATCGGATAATCTGGAGCTATCTTCAAGGTGATCACCTATTTCATCGAACCACTTCTCTGTTTCTTCAGGAATATCGGAAAAGTTTTTAGAGTTTATGTCAAAAGGTGCATAGTAGTGGCCAGCTATTGAGCTTGCATAGAATGCTTCAATGTCACCCAAGACTTCTTCAGCGTCAACATGGGCAGGTGGGATTTCTTTGATAAGTTTCCCAAAAACCTCATGTTTTTGATTTGTGTCCATGGAGTCAAAGGCGGAGCTTAGCAGGTCAAGCAGCTTTGATTGGTCTTGTATTTCGAGATATTGAAGCAGATTATCTTTTTTCATTGAATTTTCTGTTTTTTTGAATCGTTTTAGACATTAAGAGATTGAATGTTTATTGCAATTTAGATTAAATTATCAAAATAACAGTGCCATTCAATGAAATTTACGTAATAATGGGCTAATAATTGCTCAGATTCATTGTGAATTTTAATCTCAATTTCTTTTGCATGGTCTCCCCATATTTCATTTTTAAGAAATTTGGCAGCAAAACCCGTTAGTGGAAAACTTTTTTCCCACACTTTATCTTTTGAATTCCAACGGTAACCACTGGATTTAAGTTGATCTTTTATAGCATAAGTTCCAGTGCCTTCTTTATCAAAACTACTCTCATTTACAATCTTGACAATTATACACTGACAAGCCTGGTCAATGTCGCTAATAGGCTGGTATTGACTCCATTCTATGGTTTTTAATTGTTCTTTTTGCATTAAGTCATCTATGAATGGAGTTCTAATTTTTCCGTCTGTAATAATTACCAATTGTTCTACAGCACGAGTTAGTGCTACGTAAAATAATCGACGCTCTTCTTCTGCAATATTTTCAATGTTATCACCTAATATTCTTGAAAACACCCAATCAGGATGAATAAGCGGGTAGCTTCTCAACACAGCATCAAGAATTATAACCATTGGCTTTTCCAAACCTTTATATTTATGGGATGTTGAAATGCTTATCCGCTCTTTTAATCCTTTTGGAAAAAAGGTGCGAATATAGTCAATGAATCTTGATAAACCTTTGGTACCTTCAATTTCCTGAGGGTAATTAATAAACCAAGGTATTGAGTTCCGGCGTGAAAGCATAACTACGTCTCGTCCGTCCTCAAGTCCTTTATGAATAAGACGTAATACAGTAGGAGTAATAATGTCACCAGGGTGTCGCTTTTTTTCAATAAAGGAAGGTTCAAATGTATTCAAGTCAGCAACAAGCACATTGCCTATTGACTCTTTATGCGGAACCGCGGGCTTTCCCAGACCATCCATTAAAGCATTACCGATGGATACAATTGATTTTGAAGATCGATAGTTGGTTGCAATATAAAGTTTGTGTGATGAACCAATATAATCTTTAAAGTTCTCAAAAAACTTTAAATCAGACCCAGCAAAACCATTAATTGCCTGCCAGTCATCACCGACACAAAACAACTCTACTTTTGGGTTCTGTTCTCTGATAGATGCAATCAATTTATAGAAAAGATCAGAAAAATCTTGGTACTCATCAATACAAATATATCTCAATAAAGCTAAATCTCCATTACTTGATTTCTTCTGAAATATTGTTTGTCCTTGATAAATAATTTGAGCAGCTCGCTGCATCAACCCATCAAAATCTTCTTCTCCCGTTGCAAAAAGCCGAGCAAGGTAAGAGCTATAAAGAAAATGAGCAAGGTGCAGAAATCGACTTTCAATAACCGATAGAGGTGAGTAATTGCCAATTAAATTGAGCAAGTCTGAAGGTGGTAAAGATTTTTTTCTACACTTTCCAATAAAGCCAACCATTGCTGTAGTGAAGCGATCTATTGCCCTGTCTTTAATCCGATTCCAGATTTCATCATCGGGTAATTTTTTACACTGAATACAATGTTCTTCCAATCGAGTTCGCAAAATGGCTTTAAAAGAATCTATTCCTCCTTGAGAAAAGTCTGTTGGTGAACATTCAACAAGTTCCCAGTTATTTTTATCCTTCCAGTATTTTCTCTTTTCATCAGTCATCTCATCATAATCCACATCTCCTTTTAGTCCAAAGTATTCTATTACAACTCCATTCTCTTTCCCACGCTCAGAATGTATGAATATTGTAAAATCAGGGCGATAATTTACGCCACTCCACCAATGATTACGTTCGTATTTATAAGGTATGTCGTGTTCAAACAAGAAGTCTGCAATTATTTTTTCTCCAAAAGATTTTACATATTCTCCACCTAAACTTTCACGAGGTAAAGAGCGACGAAATTTAAGAAGCTCATCTTTACTTCTGTCATGGTGTGTCCAAATCCTGCTATTTTAAGCCATTTTTTTAGATCACGATTTGGGCCTGCTCTGATTAAAATTTAATATCTGGGCACATTGTTGGGATCATGAAAGGCAGAGTTAAAATCATCATCGCC
>JADGBC010000086.1 GCA_015231705.1 Desulfamplus sp.
CTTTGTCTTCCCCACGCCCGTGGGGGTGTTTCTTAACAGGTTACACAAAGGCTAGCAGTTACACAGTCTTCCCCACGCCCGTGGGGGTGTTTCCTTGACGTGATCTCTCAGCAGCGGATTGAGTGCGTCTTCCCCACGCCCGTGGGGGTGTTTCTATGTCAATATATCTTGACAAAATAAAAATTATGTCTTCCCCACGCCCGTGGGGGTGTTTCTGATGCCCTGTTGACTATTTGAACATAAGCCCTGTCTTCCCCACGCCCGTCAATGCTGTTGACTTAAGTCTTGTTGTTTACCTTTGTCTGAATCAGGATAAACAGGATGTACAGGATAAAGCAGGATTTTTTCTCATCCTGTACATCTTTTAATCCTGAGCATCCTAATTCAGACAAATGGCCGACTTTACACATCAGGGCTTAAGTCAACAGCATTGCCACGGGGGCGTGACAGGAGGTGTTTTTATGCTATCAAAAATTCAAAAATGGGGAAACAGTAAGGGGTTGCGTGTTGCCAGACCACTGCTTGAAAGCTGTTCAACTTGGTTTTGGTGATGAAGTGGAAATTACAGTTAGTGACGGTCTTATTATTATCGCTCCTGTAAAAAAGAGACAGCGTAGGAGATATTCGCTGAAAGAACTTGTAAAACTCATTCCTGAAGAGTACAAAACTGTTGAAATTGACTGGGGAGAACCAGCAGGAAGAGAGGTGAAGAGCTTCTGTCAGATGTTCTTTCAATACTGGATGCCTGTATTTACGATTAGATTTGATCTTGAGGATTGATAAAACTATGATCAAAACCAGATATGATGAAAATACCATAAGAATAAAGAGAAAGAGTATTGCAAACGGACTTATAAAAGAGTCGGCCAACATAAAAAATACTCGTATAGTAAAGATCTCCAGTGGTGATCTTCAAATTTTATTCAGATATTATGACCAGATATTTTTTGACAACTGGTTTGAGAATAATTTTAAAGGAAAGTTTGAGTTTTCACTCTCTCGACGCATGACCAAGAGTGCCGGAATTACAATGTGTCCCAAGAATATTTCAACCCTGAATCCTGAACAGGTAAAGATTGAGATCCGTATGGGGATAGATTTCTTTTTTAAGTACGATCAGCTTGATGGAAGCAAGAGTGTCTGCGGAATAGAGACTTACAACAGTCTTGAGGCACTGCAGATTGTTTTTGAACATGAGATATGTCACGCCCTGGAATTTATTATTTACAATAAATCAAACTGTCATGCCAAGAGATTCAAGGAAATTACAAACAACCTCTTTGGGCATACTGATAGCCACCATAAAATCCCTACAAATCGTCAAATAGCAAGTGAACAACTCGGAATCAATGTTGGTGATCAAGTAAATTTTGTCTATGATGGAAAGAAGATGAGCGGAATTATTTCTGATATAAATAAAAGAGCTACTGTTATGGTGAAAAATACAGAGGGGCGTTTTGTTGACAGGCATGGCAATAGATATGTCAAATATTATGTGCCGGTTAACCGTGTTAAGTTTTAACGGATTACAAAATAAGAGATTACGCAATTCTGTTATTTTTTAATTGTTCCCATCAGGGCATGGCCGTTATACGAAAATGCTTGAATTTATAGCAGGGGTAAGTTAAGTAGTGGCCACATGTGGCATATCAATGATATGCTTGCAAATTTGCAATTTGTGATTCGGTTTGCGAATAATTTAGAGTCCAATCTACTACACTGATTATACAAACCAATTAATATATTTTTATTACCAAACTGTATATGCAATTTCCTAAGAAGAGAGTGCTGACTACAGGTTTGAATATTTATAATAAGGTATTTGTGATGAAAGAGACGATTTATCAGATAATACGTAAGAGAATTATGTATCTGGAGTATAAGCCAGGGCAGATTCTGAATGAAAAAGTGCTGGCCGAGGAGTTCAAGGTTAGCCGGTCACCGATAAAAGATGTGCTAAACCGCCTGGAATGGGAACAATTTGTAAGAGTGATACCCCGAACAGGTAGTATGGTGAGTGAGATTGAATTCAGCCGTATTATGAATGTTTATCAGGTACGATGTGAGATCGAATCTTTTGAAGCCTCTCTTGCGGAGGGACAATTCTTCTCAAAACACCTTACATCATTAAAAGAGTTGTATGAAACATGCAAAAATCTTATGACAAGAGAAGATCCCAAAGCACTGACAGAAATAGACGCTTCTCTCAGAAGCCTTATTCATGATGCTGCCGGGAATAAGGTTCTGGAAGATGTTTCTGAAAGATTATATTCACAGACATTTCGTCTGTGGTATAGCGTTCTGGTAAAAAGTGATTGGAATGAAGAGGTGTCCGCAGTTGCAAGAGAGCTTGAAACTCTCCTGGAGTATTCCTCCTCTGGAGTTTCAAATGAATTTGGTGGAATTAGAAAAGCACATTTGGTTAAGCACCTAGAGCGCTTGCGCCATAAATTTCTTGGTACATTGGAACGCCCTATCTAATACAATATTTAAAAGTCTGTTTGAAGCCAAAAGGGGGGGGGAGGTGGTGACTTGAGCTGTTTTGAGGTTTCATGGCCTCTATACAACATAAAATCAGAAATTTGCAAAGAGAGCCTTGGAATTATTGGAGCCCAGTGCCAGTGGGATAGTTCGTGCCAAAATAAACAAAATAAAAAAGGTTTACAGCTAAGAACTGTAAACCTTTTGATTTCATTGTGGTATGCCCGACAGGATTCGAACCTGTGACCTGCGGATTCGAAGTCCGACGCTCTATCCAACTGAGCTACGGGCACTTATATATACTCATAATAAGTATATTGAACAATATGGGGTGAGTGACGGGACTTGAACCCGCGGCCACCAGGGCCACAACCTGGTGCTCTACCAACTGAGCTACACCCACCATAATTGAAATAACTGCAGCTATATATCAAATTAAAATTTTCATTACAATCTTTTTTTTAAATTCACAAAAAAAATCATTTCTATCATATTCATTTTTCGGTACTGTGCAAAAAAGTTATAATTGAGAGCATCATTCAGATTTCATGTAGAGTGTAAAACGGTAAATGTAAGGATGTAGAATGGAAAATCTTTTGACATTTTACTAATGAGAAAAACGAAGTAAAAACATATAAGGAATAGATCATGAAATTAAGAATTGGCTCTGGTTATGATGTTCACAGGTTGGTAAGTGATAGAAAGCTGATCATTGGCGGGGTCATAATCCCTTTTGAAAAAGGGTTGAAAGGTCATTCTGATGCCGACGTGCTTGTACATGCACTTTGTGATGCTATTCTCGGTGCCGCAGGGCTTGGGGATATTGGAAGGCATTTTCCTGATTCAGATCCGGTTTATAAAGATATATCAAGTCTGATTCTATTAAAACGATGTGTTAACATGGTTGAAGAACAGGGTTATTGCATTGAAAACATAGACTGTACTGTTTTTGCCCAGGCCCCTCGACTAGAACCCTATAAACAAGATATGGAACATAAAATAGCAGCAGCCATTGAAATATCATCAGAATCTGTTAATGTAAAGGCGACCACCACCGAAGGGCTTGGATTTGAAGGAAGAGGTGAGGGAATTGCTGCCCATGCGGTTGTTTTAATCTCAAAAATTTCCAGTTTACGGCTGAATGCCACTTCATCAGATTAAACCTTCATGGCAGTTGTTTGAAGCCGCTTGAACCTTTATGGCAATTGGTGTGTTTTGATATATAGATTTCCAGAAAAGTTTTTTGGTGAGACAAACCCTTTTTCAGTAGTCTCAGGCAGCATTTTCACCAAGTTAATTATCTGGAAAACTATATGTTTTCACGCTAAACAGGACAAATTTATGTGAAAGTCTCTTGAATTGGCTGTAATTATAGAGCTTTCATTTTTCGTTGTGCCCATCAGGGCATGGCTGTTATAAAACAAATATATCAGGAAGAAAATATATGAGCTTAAAAATTTACAATACATTGACTGGAAAAAAAGATCTGTTTGTACCGCTTGAACCTGGAAAAGTCAGCATGTATGTATGCGGCCCTACTGTTTATGATACAAGTCATATAGGTCATGCACGTTCTGTTGTGGTATTTGATGTCATTTTTCGATGGCTTCAGGAGGCAGGGTATGATGTGTGCTATGTCAGAAATTTCACTGATGTGGATGACAAAATTATCAACAGGGCCAACGAAATAGGCAAAGATCCTCTGGAGATTTCAGAGAAATATATAAAGGAATTTCACAATGAGATGGATGCTTTGAATGTGCTCAGGCCAACCATTGAACCAAAAGCCACAGAGCATATAGACGATATTATAAAGTTCATTGAAATGCTGATTGAAAAGGGACGTGCATATTATGTGGAGGGCAGTGATGTCTTTTTTTCAATTGACTCATTTGAAGGGTATGGCAAGCTCTCCCACAGAAATCCTGATGACATGATTGCTGGAGCCAGAATCGCAGTTGATCAGAACAAGAGAAACCCGATGGATTTTACCCTGTGGAAACCTGCAAAGCCAGGGGAACCTTCCTGGGAAAGTCCATGGGGAGCTGGCAGACCTGGATGGCACATTGAATGTTCAGCAATGAGCAACCGTTATTTGGGGCAGAGTTTTGATATTCACGGAGGAGGAAAAGATCTTATTTTCCCCCACCATGAAAATGAGATTGCACAGTCTGAAGCCCTGTTTGGAAAGCAGTTTGTCCAGTACTGGATTCACAACGGATTTGTAGATATCAATAATGAAAAGATGTCAAAATCACTTGGTAACTTTACAATGATAAAGGATGTTCTTGTCAGATATCATCCAGAGGTTATCCGTCTTTTTCTTCTATCCAAACATTACAGAAGCCCTATTGACTACAATGAAAATTCAATGGACGAGGTAATTGCCACTTTAGATAAAATCTATGGATTTTTAGATCGGGCGAATAAGGCTGGGGTACCTATAGATATAGGCAGGACTGAAGCCTCTTTTGTTGATACATCATCAGGGGACTCATGGGCAGCTTTCAAAGATGATATGGACGATGATTTTAACTCTGCAAGAGGTATTGCAACTATCTTTGATACTGTAAAAAAAGGAAATAAAATTCTTGATACAGGCAGAGAAGATTCTGGAAAAAATATAGCAGAGCCTCTGTCTGCGGAAAAGATGAAAGTTCTTGAGACAATATGTTTCGATCTTCAGAAAATGGGAAATATTCTTGGCATTCTTTCCCAGACACCAGAAGAGTATTTCAGAGGCAAAAAAGAGGCTGGGTTGGCAGACGGGTCAATTGATCCCAAAATAGTTGATCAGTTGGTCATGGAAAGGACAGAGGCCAGAAAATCCAAGAATTTTACAAAAGCAGATGAGATAAGAGCCAAACTTGACTCCATGAATATCATTCTGGAAGATGGGCCTGGTGGCACAACATGGAAATTCAGTCAGTAAAAAAAATAATTATCATATGCGGTCCTACAGGAATTGGAAAAACAGGTTTCGCTATTGAGCTTGCAAGAAGATTCAATGGCGAGATTATTGGAGCTGATTCCATGCAGATCTATAAATATATGGATATCGGGACAGCTAAACCTGATAAGGCAGAAAGAGAGCTTGCCCCTCACCATCTTGTTGATTTTCTTGAGCCGGACAAGGAATTTGATGCCGGCAGATATATGGAAATGGCAGATGGTGTAATAGACGATATTTGTTCTCGATCAAAAATTCCTATTGTTGTCGGCGGAACCGGCCTTTATATAAAGGCTCTTCTTCATGGCCTTTTTCGAGACAGAAATGCAGATGCAAATGTGATTGCACGGCTTGAAAGAGAAAAAGAGGAAAAAGGAAGTCATTTCCTGCATGAAAGGTTATCTGTTCTTGATCCTGAATCAGCAAACAGAATCCACCCCAATGACGCTTTCAGAATTGTAAGGGCACTTGAAGTTGTTGAAGTTACTGGAAACCCCATATCAACATTTCAGAATAAACACGGTTTTTCTCCACAACGCTATATTCCTCTTAAAATTGCTCTTTACATGGATAGATCTGAACTATATCGCCGTATTGAAAAGCGGGTTGATATGATGATGGAACAAGGTTTTCTTGATGAGGTAGGGTGGCTTATTGAAAAAGGATATGGTTGTGATCTTAAATCCATGCAATCAATTGGTTATCGCCATGTATGTGATCTGCTTTATGATCGTGCTTCACTGGATGATACTGTAAGGCTTCTAAAGCGTGATACCAGGCGTTATGCAAAACGGCAGTTGACATGGTTTCGGCAGGATATGGAGTCAATCTGGCTCGCCCCTGAAGCCATAGATCAGGCAGAAGAAATCATAAAACATTTTCTTGGTTAATTCCTTGATATTATTAACACTTTAAATGGATACGTTTTCTTATGATAAAAAGAAGAGATATCTCTCTGGTAATGACGGGCATGTGTACGGTTTTATTATTTTTATTGACATCATGCAGCGTTCTGCAACCTCCTCCCGGGCAGGTCAAGAGCGGTAAACAGCAACAGATTACACCTCCTGTTATCAAGGATTCAGGAGATGCAGTTGAAAAATCCAAATATGCCGATCTTGAGCAAAAAGCAGATAATGAAATAAAGGCGGGAAAATACCGTTCTGCTCTGAATATCTATAATAATCTTCTTTCAAAATATTCTGGCAAGGATAAAGATAGGCTGCTTGGGAAAACCGAAGCTCTTCTATCCATAATGAAAAACAGTGATCTTGAAATTGTATTGAATTCCAGTAAAAAGTATATCCCTGATTCAATGCTTCTTTACCGGCTTGGGCTCAATTATGCTGAAAAAGATGAGAATAGTAAAGCAGAGGAGATGTTGAACAGATTTCTACAGGATTATCCTGATCATCCCCGTGCCATAGAAGTGAAAAATACTTTGAAGATGCTTGCTGAAAAATCATTTGCCAGAAACAGCATTGGATGCATGCTGCCTCTTTCTGGCAAGTATCAGATATTTGGAAAGCAGGCTTTGAGAGGTATTCAGATGGCTCAAGACGATCTAAAGGCTTTGTACGGAGACCAGCAGATAGTCTTTGTTGTCAAGGATACAGAATCAAACGATGAGAAAACTGTTGAATGTGTTCAGGAGCTTGCACAGAGCAATGTTGCTGCCATTGCAGGCCCCCTGGTTACTGCCGAGGCTGCTGCTAAAGAGGCTCAAAAGATGAAAATACCAATGGTGTGCATAACACAGAAGAGTGAAGTGACTGCAGCAGGGGATTATATTTTTTCAAACTTTATCACTCCTGAAATTCAGATAGCAGGTCTTGTAACACATGCAATAGGAACTCTTGGTGTAAAAAATTTTGCCATACTCTATCCTGATGACAAGTATGGTCAGACATTTATGGGTCTATTTAAGAATGCTTTAGCAAAAGCAGGAGGTAACCTGGTTGTATCAGAAGTTTACGGTGCAAATCAGACCGATTTTTCAAGTGCGATCCAAAAATTGACTGCAATTGCACCACAAGGCACAAAAGACCAAACAGGTGATCAATCTCAAAATTCAGATATTCTACCTGATTCTTCAGCCGCAACAGCAATTACAACAGCAATTTTTATCCCTGATGCACCTTCCAGGGTCGCACTGATTCTGCCTCAGCTTATGTATTATAATGTTAAAGATACCTATCTGCTTGGCACCAATATATGGCACAACAATGCTCTTTTAAAAATAGCACCGGAACATCTTCGCAATATTGTTATAACAGATGGCTATTTTGCAGGGAGCATGAAACCTGAGGCCGCCCGTTTTTCACAGGCATTCAAAGCTGTTTATGGTGAAGATCCAGGATTGATCGAGGCAATTGCATATGATACAGCGTCCATGCTTATCAAGACTGCTATGGATCCGGCAATAGATTCCAGAGATTCTCTCAAAAAAGTCCTTGCAGGTAATATGATCTACAATGGTGTAACTGGAGAGACAATGTTTGAGGTAAATGGAAATGCCCGTAAGGAGCTCTTTTTTTTGACTGTTGAAAATAACACTTTTGTTGAGATACGCCATTAGATAGTCATAATCTTCTCTGTTAGTATCTCGGAATTGACAAAGCCCCATGTCTTACTATGGAAAGCAGGGGCTTTTGAAGAGAATGTTTTTTTGCAGCCAAGCTAAGTACCTGAACTAAAGTTTTGTTTCCGATTAAAATTTTGAATATGGCCTTAAAATTCACCAAATTCATTATTGAATAGAGGAAAAAAATTATGCCCAAGCACTTAAGGCTGTTATGAGAGCTACGTTGATGATCAGTCACTGGTTAGGACACCCTGTCCGGTTGCCTCAAGAACAGACTGCCATAATTTTCCATATGGATCCACGTTTTTGCGTTTTCCGGCTGATGCCTCCATAGGAATATGTACATAGCAGTTATTCCAATGACTCACCAATAATTTTGTTTTACCTGCCATCCCTGCATGAACTGCATCTCGTCCCAGAAAACCGCAAAAAACACTGTCATTAGCATTGGCTGGAAGGCTTCTAATTATGTAGCTTGGGTCAATATACTTAAGGGTGACAGAGATATCTTTTTTGGCAAACCAGCTGTTTATCTCTGCCTTGAGAAAAACACCGATATCTTTTAGTTTTATATTACCGGAAGGGTCATACTCTGCTTTTTCATCCGCAAAAAATTTTTGGCCTGCACCCTCCGCCACAACAATGACGGCATGTTTCCTTTCCATAAGTCTTTTTTCAAGAGCTGCCATAAAACCTGACTCGCCATACAGATCAATATCAATCTCAGGTATCAGAACAAAGTTGGCATCCTGCTGGGCAAGAGCTGCGGTGGCTGCAAGAAATCCTGCATGACGCCCCATTAGTTTGATGAGGCCAATACCATACGGATATCCTTCTGCTTCATTATGTGCACCTTTAATAGCATTTGTTGCAATATCTACTGCGGTATCAAAGCCAAAGGTTTTGGAGACTAAATATATATCATTATCAATGGTCTTTGGAATTACAACAACACTTATTTTCAGTTTTCTTAAGGTTATCTCATCAGCAATTTTATTGGCAGCAACAAGAGTGCCATCTCCTCCCACCATGAAGAGAATGCCGATATTCATTCGTTCCAGGCAGTCAAGTACATCATTTATATCCTGTGTTCCTCTAGAAGAGCCAAGGATGGTTCCTCCTGTATCAAGAATGTTGGATACAGCATGAGGAGTAAGTTCAATTACATCATGGCCATATTTAGGAATGAAACCCTGAAGTCCGTATTTAATGCCGTAAATATTTCTGACACCATAGCAGTGGTACAGCTCCAGAACAACAGATCGAATGATGTCATTGAGTCCAGGGCATAATCCTCCGCAAGTTACAATGGCACATTTGAGTTTGCTTGGGTCAAAATATATTTTTTCCCTGGGACCTGCCATTTCAAAGCTTGGAATTTCAATTCCATTTTTAGTGTAATATGAGATAGATTCGTAATCAACCGTAGCTATTACCCGATCACTGTCTTTAACAAAGCGGTTTGTGTATCCGCCTTTGATCTTTCCCATTAAAGGTGATGGTATTTTGGCCTCTCCGAGAGTCTGTATTCTGGTGTCAATATTCTCTATGTCCATTGGCACTCCTTGTCTAAGATTGTCTATTGTATTTATGTGAAAGTCTTTTGAAATAGCTGCAATCATGAGACTTCCATTTTTCGTTTTACCCATCAGAGGATGGTCGTTACCCGCAGGTTTACACTCGTTATCCGGTAAACTTGAAGGCACCTTTACCAAGAATATCATGAAGGTGAATAATGCCCAGAAGATGATTATTGATATCAGTAACAGGAAGAATTGTTATCTGATGTTTTTCCATGATATTAAGTGCGTCATACAGTGGCAGCTCTGGCATTATGACATGTGGATTTTTTGTCATCACCTCGTCAACCGTCATATGTTTGAAGTCAATAGTTGTTTTTGCAACACAGTGTCTGATATCTCCATCTGTGATAATACCTGATACCTTTTTGTCTATCTCAAGGATAAATACAGCACCAAGTTTGAACTTTTCCATCTCTTCAATGGCCTTTACCATAGAAGTTCCAGGTGAAACAGATGGAATAGTGGTGCCTGAAAACATTATCTCTCCAACCATACAGGAGAGCCTTTGACCCAGAGTGCCTCCAGGATGGGATTTTTTGAAATCACTAATTTTGAACTGTTTCTTCTTTATTAGTACCACGGCTAAAGCATCTCCCATTGCAAGCTGTGCAGTGGTACTACATGTGGGAGCAAGTCCCAGGGGGCACGCCTCTTTTTCAACTCCTGTGTCAATGACAATATCGCATTGCCTGGCCATGGATGAGTGAAGGTTGCCTGTAAAGGCAATCATGGGACACCCAAGGGATCGGATAGATGGAAGCAGTATATTAAGCTCACTGGTCTCTCCGCTATTGGAAATGGCAATAAAAACATCGTTTCTGGATACCATGCCAAGGTCGCCATGCATAGCTTCAACAGGGTGGAGAAACATGGCATTTGTACCGGTACTGCAAAGCGTGGCAACAACTTTTCTGCCAATAAGGCCGGACTTCCCGATACCTGAAATAATTACTCTACCGGTGGAGTTGCATATAACATCAACCATTTCTTCAAAATCAGATCCTATTTTTTTAGTCAGATGAAGAATGCTTTCAGCTTCTTGTTTTAATACATCAATTGCGTCATTAATAATCATATTCAATCTCGTTTTTTACTCATCAGTCATAAACTCTTTGATCTGTTACAATAAATTGTTGAGTGAGAGGCTATAGAAGTTCATGGTCTTCTTCTGGATGGCTCCTGTGCCTTAAAACCTGGATCTGTTTTTAAGGTAGAACAAGATATATTGTATCAAAAATGAGAATCTGCGACTCACGAGGTTTTTGTGGACAATAACGTAAAGAATCTATCCTTTAAGGTTATCGATAGTTTAACTCTGCCTTGCAGATCAAGGCTGTAAGGCACCTTATATTTCTATATAATCATATCATTTTTGGGTAATGGATTGATATAAAAAAATAAAAATTACGCAAGATCAAAGTGTTGACATATTTTTTGATAATGGTATATTGCTTTGTTCAAAAATTATTGTGCTGGAATGTTATTTTGAGACATTCTTTATGTGCTGTTTATGATATATTGTTCTTACTAATTTCCAGCTTAAATTATTATTATGAATACAGGGCGGAAACCAGCTGGTTTCCATTATTTTTTTTGAAAAAACTATGCGGGGTCAAGCAAATGATTTGTACAACTGTAAGAAACGGTGATGAATGTGTTTTTATGTCGGCCAATGGCTGTAAATATAATGGTGGTGAATGTAAGCCAATAGTTGAAAAATGTGAAGGGTGTCAGAGGATTGTGGAAAATGCCAATGGAAAATTTTGCACCGCAGCTCCAGATCCCTCAATTAAATGGAAGAATGGGATATGTAATCTTGCAACACATGCAAAAATTATTGTTGAAACCAAGAAGCAGAAGCTCAATCCTATTAAGGCATCAAAGAGAAAATAAGTTTTACTGTAAGTGGTCTGCTATAGTTTTGAATTGAACATTCCGGAGAGACAACACGACAGAGGATGGTCATGGCCAAACTTTTTTTTACCATGGTCATGATCAAAAAAACATCATAAACAAAAGCACTAAACAATATCAGGAAACAATACAAATATGAATCCTCTTGCCGCACAATTAAATTCTGTTATAGAAAGAGTAAATCCTCATGTTTTGGAGATGTTATCCAACATGGGAAAAAACTTGTATTTTCCCAAAGGGATACTTACCCAGAGTGCAGAGGCCAAACAGAAAGCTCATAAAATTAATGCCACCATCGGCATTGCAAAGCAGAACAATACCGTTATGTCTCTGCCATCTGTAACCTGCCTTGTCAATGGAATTGAGCCAGATAATTTTCTCCCTTATGCTTCATCTTTTGGGGTGCCAGAACTCAGGGAGTGCTGGAAAAAAGCTCTTTTTCATAAGAATCCATCTCTTGCCGGAAAACAGATCAGCCTTCCTGTGGTTACAGGTGGTATTACTCACGCTGTAAGCACATTCGCGGATCTGTGGGTAGATGAAGGTGACACTGTGATTCTGCCAGATATGATGTGGGGTAATTACAGCATGACATTTGGTGTGAGAAATCGTGCCAAAATTGTCCAGTACAATACCTATACCCCTGATTTAAAAAAAATGGATCTGGATGCTTTTGAATCAATGCTGTTACAGCAAGCCTCAGAAAATAAAAAAATTGTTACCATGCTCAATTTTCCACACAACCCAACAGGATACACAGTCTCTGTTGAAGAGGCCAAAAAAATAGCATCGATCCTTATAAGTGTTGCCAAAGGGGGTACAAATGTTGTAGTTGGGTTTGATGATGCTTATTTCGGTCTGTTCTTTGAAGAGGAGACGATCAAGGAGTCTCTTTTTTCACTTCTTTCCGGAGCCGATAAGCGTCTTGTAGCCATAAAAATGGATGGAGCAACCAAAGAAGATTATGTCTGGGGACTTCGTACCGGTTTTTTGACTTACGGGATAGGTTTGAATTCTGCCGCCTCAAACCAGGATGACCTCGCAGAACTCTATCTTGCCCTTGAAAAGAAAACAGCTGGCTGTATTAGAGGTTGTGTTTCCAATGTCTCCCATCTGAGTCAGTCGATTGTATTAAAATCTATGGAAGACAAGTCATATTCTGAATATAAGCAGGAAAAATTTGATCTTCTAAAAGCAAGGGCTTTGGCTATAAAAGATGTATTGAAAGATCCTGTTTATGACAATGCCTGGGATGTTTATCCATTTAATTCAGGTTATTTTATGTGTATACGCCTTAAAGACGTTGATGCTGAAACATTACGCGTGCACATGCTCAATGCCTATGGTATTGGCCTTATATCTATTGGAAGCAACAATATCAGAGTGGCCTTCTCATGTCTTGAGCAGGAACAGGTAAAGTTGCTTTTTGATATGATACTTCAGGGCGTCAATGATTTAAGGGAGAACAGAAAATAAATAAAGAGCTGCTTACAACTGCTTAAGCTACTCATAGTTTACACGCATTAGAAAAAGCCCCCTTGCCGGAGCTGTAGCTCCAGCAAGGGTTCTATCCTTAGCCTCAAGAATTTTTCTGAAATCATCAGGTGTTATTCTGGAGAGTCCCACCATAACTATTGTCCCTATAATGTTTCTTACCATAAAACGCAAAAAACCATTACCTCTTATTTTAAATACAATGTTTCGACTGAATCTCTCTTCTTTACCGTGAAAACAGATTTGCGTTTCATGGTCGAGGGTAGCCGAATCCGGCCATGAGCGTTTAGTAGGCTTATCTGCAATCCAATTTTTATCCTGATTCTCATTATCGTTTATTTTAAAATATTCCATCTCAGTGCTGTATATCGTTCTGACTGTATGCGATCTTGGGCTTCCGCTCGCCTCAAATGATTTAAAATCATGCTCACCTATAAGTATGGAGCAACACTGAGTCATTTTCTCTATATCAAGCAGGGGTTTTATGTGCCACACATAGTCTCTGCCTATAGCACAGGGAAAATAGCTGTTTAGAATATGGTAGTGATACTCTTTGGATATAGCCCCGTATCTTGAATGAAACTCCGCATTAACTGTATAGCAGGATTTTACTACAATGGGTTTTTTTATGATACTATTAAGTCCTTTAAGCAGATTTTCAGCAGGCATATCTGTGTTGACATGAAAATTTGCAACCTGCTCAAGGGCATGGACTCCTGCATCGGTTCTTCCTGAGCCTATAATCTTCACAGGCTGATTAAGAATCATGGATATAGCACGTTCAAGCTCTCCTTGAACTGTGGTGTGGCCTTTTTGAACCTGCCATCCGGCAAAGTGGCTGCCATCATATTCTACGATGATTTTAAAATTTTTTCTCATTTTTCAAATGAAGAGAATGTTCTTCTTTCCGTTATTCTATTTATGACGTGTCAATTGTCTGTTAAGGATTTTGATTTTTTACCTTAATATAGACTTCCAGAAAAGTCTTTTGGTGAGACAAACCCTTTGTCCGTAGTCTCAAGCGGCATTTCCACCAATTTAATTATCTGGAAAACTATAGTCAGATTTTTACCTTAATAAGTTATTAAATCAACCCAAACTTGGATACCTAGACTTTACCACCTTGGATAAAAGAATGGAAGTCTGATAGATTCCTAATTTGTGATACAGTTAAAATAAGTACTGCGACTCAATATGTTTATATGTGTGAGAACGGTCTAAATCCTTGATGGTGTTGGTGGTTCTGTTTTTTTTGAGTTAGCAACCGTTAAAAAAAATGATCTATTTAAAAAAAGTGTTTGACACCATAGAGGCAAGCATGTATAAAGCCCGAGTCTTTGTGAGAGAGAACTTCACAAGAAATATTATAAGAAACGTTTTTGAGGAAAATCTCTTTTAAGCATGGTAAGAGTT
>JADGBC010000087.1:0-8977 GCA_015231705.1 Desulfamplus sp.
TGTCTGAATTAGGATGCTCAGGATTAAAAGATGTACAGGATGAGAAAAAATCCTGCTTTATCCTGTACATCCTGTTTATCCTGATTCAGACAAAGGTAAACCACAAGACTTAAGTCAACAGCATTGCCCTTGTGAGGGCACCCATAAAGGGATGCCCCTACAGTTTCATCATTCGTTGTGGCCGAGAGCAAAACCTCGCTCCGGCCGTGCCGGTTATAAAAAAACTAAAAGGTCAAACAAAAAATGAAGAGAGGCAACGAAAAAAGAGAGTACCATTTTGACACAAGAGTGATTCATGAAGGCGGAATTGGAAAGAGCTGGCAAGGCTCAACCCTGCCTCCAATATTTCAGTCAGCAGGCAATATACATGAAACTGCCGAAAACTTAAGTGACACCTTTGCAGGAAAAAGATCTGACCATATCTATATGCGTCTTAGTAACCCCACCAACACATGTCTTGAGGAGAAACTTGCATCTCTTGAATCCGGTAAAAAGGCGATTGTTATGTCTTCTGGCATGGCTGCGATCAGTAACGGCTGCATGGCACTGCTCAGAGAAGGGGATGAGTTTGTATCATCAAAATCGCTTTTCATGTCAACATATCTTCTGTTTACCAATATCTTTAAAAAATACGGCATTACTGTTCGTCTTGTCGATATTCATGACAACGAAGAGCTCAAATCAGCGATCAACGAAAAGAGCCGCTTTGTCTATCTTGAAACCATAGGCAATCCCGGGATGGATGTTCCTGATGTTGACAGGATTGCCCAAACTGCCCATCAGCATGGACTCCCGCTTCTGATTGACAACACTCTTGCAAGCCCGTGGCTGTTTCGTCCTATAGAACATGGTGCAGATGTGGTTATTCACTCCACTACAAAATATTTTGGAGGACATGGTGCAGCACTTGGCGGAGTAATCATTGATGCTGGCAATTTTGACTGGAATAGTGAAAAATTCAAAGACTTCAAGCCCTTTGTGGATAGAAAAGGAGAGCTTGCATATCTTGACAGGGTATGGAGAGAGCATCACATAAATTTTGGCACTACCCAGGCTCCATTTCACTCATATCTGACCATGCTTGGACTTGACACCCTGTCGCTTAGAATGGAACGTCATATGTCAAACTCTATTGAGGTTGCAAGGTTTCTTAAGGCACATCCAAAGGTCTCCTGGGTTAACTTCCCGGGTCTTGAAGATCATCAGTGCCACAAAACCGCAAAACGACTGTTTGGCGGCAAAGGGTTTGGAAGCATGCTCACATTTGGGCTAAAAGATGAAAAGTCATGCTTTAAATTTATTGACAATCTTGAGCTGATCCATAACATTGCCAACCTTGGAGATTGCAAAACCCTGATTATCCACCCCTGGTCAACCCAGTTTGTCTCTTTTGAGGAGTCTGTAAAGAAAAAACTTGGAATCGCTCCTGAAATGATGCGTCTCTCGGTAGGAATAGAGGCTTGCCAGGATATATGCACAGATATCTCTTTGGCACTGGAAAAAATCGAATGGTGAAACAATGAGTGAATATATCGAGCATGATGAAACAGGGGCAACAGTCGGAGTTGTCAAAAAAGAGTTTTATACCTTTGCAGATCCGGCAGACGGTGGTCAGAAAATTGTGCTGGAGAGCGGTGCCTCTATTGGCTCTGTAACTGTTGCCTACGAAACCTGCGGCACGCTCAATTCAGATAAAAGCAATGCGATTCTTGTATTGCATGCTCTGTCAGGAGACTCTCATGTAGCAGGTTATTACAGTGCCAACGATCCCAAGCCCGGCTGGTGGGATATCATGGTCGGGCCTGGCAAGGGGATCGATACAGACCGCTATTTTGTTATCTGTTCCAACATACTTGGCAGTTGCATGGGCACTACAGGGCCATCATCTATCAATCCTGAATCCAAAAAGCCTTACGGGTGCGATTTTCCTGTAATTACCATCGGGGATATGGTAACGGTTCAGAAGGCTTTGCTCGATCACCTTGGGATTAACAAGCTCTTCTCAGTTATCGGCGGCTCTGTTGGAGGGATGCAGGTTCTGGAGTGGTGTGCCAGATATCCTGAAATGATACGATCTGCCATTCCGCTTGCAACAACCACACGCCATTCCGCACTTGCCATTGCATTCAATGAAGTTGCAAGACAGGCTATCATGGCTGATCCTAACTGGAACAGAGGAGATTACTATTGTGGCCCCAAACCTGACATGGGGCTTGCGGTCGCCAGAATGATAGGCCATATTACCTATCTGTCAGACGAGGCGATGCGTGTCAAATTTGGACGCAAACTTCATAACAGAAGTGCTCTATCCTTTGATTTTGGAGGAGATTTTCAGGTAGAGAGCTATCTTCAGTATCAGGGAAAGAAGTTTGTGGAAAGATTTGATGCCAACTCTTTTCTCTACATAACCAAGGCTGCTGATTACTTTGATCTTGCAAGGGATCATGGGGCAGGCTCTTTAATAAAAGCATTTTCAAAATTTCAGGGCCGTTATCTGATTGTCTCGTTTACTTCAGACTGGCTTTATCCTACATACCAGTCCAAAGAGATGGTAAAAGCCATGAAAAAGAGCGGTCTTGATGTAAGTTTCTGTGAAATAGATGCAAAATGGGGGCATGATGCATTCTTGCTTCCTCATACAAGGCTTGGCAGCCTGATCAGCGGATTTTTGAAAGGGGTTAGTTTTAATTAGATCTCCAGCAGGAACTCACTGTTTTATGTGAAAGTCTCTTTCTCAAAAACGACACCTTACTATCATTTACAGGCAAATCTCCATCTGTCTGAATCAGGATGGCCAGGATTTACAGGATGGACAAGATGTTTCTCCTGTAAATCCTTTCATCTTGAATATCCTGATTCAGACTGTGTTGACAAGGCCTTATGAATCGATAGGTGTCGACTTTGAGTATTCAGTAAAATCAATGGGCAAAAGCCAGTTCTGTAAGAAGCCTACTAATATGAGTGAACAAGGGTAGATATGATTTATATTGATCTGATATTAAACTTGTCTTTTATGGTGTCAAGCACGATTATCTCCGGATTTATAGATAAATGCAGGGGCAGAGAGACTCTGTCAGGACTGCTGATGCAGGGCATGCTCTTTGGCACAATTTCCGTACTTGGAATGGTTAACATGCTTATCTCCTATCCTGACATGAGGTTCGGAGGACAGTCTCTCATGATAAGTGTGTGTGCACTCTTCTTTGGCCAGTGGCCTACAACGATTGCATGTATAATTGCAATTGTTTGCCGCATCTGGATAGGAGGAGCTGCTGTTGTTACAGGTGTACTTATAATAATTTTGTCTGCTGTTGCCGGACTTGTTGCAAGATATTATCTAAAGCCTGATTCAGAACCTCTTACTGTGCGTAATCTATTTATCTTTGGCCTTGCAGTTCATCTTGCAATGCTTGCTGTCATGCTGATGTTACCCGGAGAGGACAGATGGAATGCCGTAAGGGTAATATGGCTGCCTGTAATACTTGTCTATCCTGTTGCGACAATACTTGCAGGCAAGATTCTGTCTGAGCGGATGTCAACCCTTCGTATTATAACAGACATAAAAGAGGCAAAGCATACTCTTAAAACAACTCAAGATCATGCTCAAAAAGTTATGAAGGTTCGGCTCAACCTTCTTGAGTATGCGACAAATCACACACTGGGCGAACTTCTGACCAGAGCTTTGGATGAAACAGGTGAGCTTGTGGGCAGCCCGATTGGTTTTTACCATTTTGTAGATGCTGACCAGCAAACTCTCTCTTTGCAGCAGTGGTCAAGCCGTACTTTAAAGGAGTTCTGTAAAGCAAATGGAAATGGCCTTCATTACAAAATAGAAAATGCTGGTGTATGGGTAGATTGCGTTCATAAAAAGAGGCCTGTCATACATAATGACTACGCCTCACTGTCGCATAAAAAAGGGATGCCCGAAGGTCACGCTAACTTAGTCAGAGAGCTTGTTGTGCCGATCATGCGTGAAGGCAGGGTTGTCGCTATACTTGGTGTTGGAAATAAATCCTCTGACTATACTCAAAATGATGTCGAGACAGTAAGTTATCTTGCTGATGTTACGTGGCTTATAGTTGAAACTAAAAAGCAGGAAGAAGCTTTGCAACAAAGTGAGATGAAATACCGTAATCTTTTTGAAAATGCCCCGATTGGAATCTTTACATCCACATCAAACGGAGATGCACTCTCTGTCAACAGTGCCATGGCCTCAATGCTCGGTTTTGCATCCACTCAAGAGGCTATTGCATACTATCATGATGTAAAAACAGATCTTTATGTGGATCCTGACAAAAGAGTTGAGCTTCTTGAGGAGCTTGAAGAAAAAGGAAGAGTTAAAAATTTTGAATATCAGGCTTATAAGGTGGATCGAACAAAAATATGGATTAGCATGACCGCAAGAGTTGCAGAGAAAAAGAGTGACGGCTCTTTTATTATCGAAGGCTTTGCAATGGATATAACTGACCATAAAAAAATTGAAGAGCAGTTTCTACAGGCTCAGAAGATGGAGTCAGTGGGTCGTCTGGCCGGAGGTGTGGCTCATGACTACAATAACATGTTAAGCGTTATACTTGGTTATACTGAACTTGCGTTACAGGAGGTAAGCCCTTCCGATCATCTACATGATAAGCTGCAGCAGATATTGAAGGCAGCCAACCGGTCGGCCGATGTTACAAAGCAGTTGCTCGCCTTTGCCCGAAAACAGACCATAGCTCCAAAAATAGTCGATATTAATGAAAGCGTGGAAGGGATGCTCAAGATGATCCGCAGGCTTATCGGTGAGGATATCGATCTTGTGTGGCTACCAGCAAAGACCTCAATATGGCCGATAAAGATAGATCCATCTCAACTTGACCAGATTATGGCAAATCTTTGTGTAAATGCCAGAGACGCAATAGATGGTGTTGGAAGAATTACCATTGAAACAGGCATGGTGCAATTTGACAAGGCATATTGCAATAAACATACTGGCTTTATTCCAGGAGACTTTGTGGTGCTTGTTGTCAGTGATAACGGCTCAGGCATGGACAAAGATACCATGAAAAAGCTTTTTGAACCTTTTTTTACAACCAAACAGATTGGACGGGGAACTGGCCTTGGTCTTGCCACGATCTACGGAATCATAAAACAGAACAACGGCTTTATCAATGCCTATAGCGAACCTGGCAAAGGCACAACATTCAGGGTATATCTTCCACGCAACCACAGCGACCTTGTCGATACGGTCGAAACTGGCATTGATGCTCTGCAAACAGGGAATGGAGAGACAGTTCTCGTAGTAGAGGATGAGACAGCTATTCTTGATATGGCAAAGGATATGCTTGAAAATCTTGGATATTCGGTATTGGCCGCTGCCACCCCAGATGAAGCTACAGCTCTTGCCCATGAACACCATAAAGATATCAAACTGCTTCTCACTGATGTAGTCATGCCGGAGATGAACGGCCGCGAACTGGCCAGACAACTCATCAACCTTAACCCTGATCTGAAAGTTATTTTCATGTCAGGCTATACTGCCAATGTGATAGCTCACCACGGTGTGTTGGACAATGGTGTTCTTTTCATTCAAAAGCCATTTTCAATGAAAGATCTTGCAGCCAAAGTTCATCAGTCATTAGAACAGCAACAGGAGAAAATATAAGGTATAAGGTATGAAACAACAAAAACTAAATGAGCTAAGTGTTGCCTTTTTCTATTTTATTCACAGCATCAAGGGGCACAGCAACTCTGAATTTCTGCGGCAATTCAATCTAAAAAGGCTGCATTCGATTGATTTTAGTGCTGCCTTTATGCACTCGGCTGGTTTAAAACAAAGATATCTTAAAGTTCTGCTGCTCATTCTATCTATTATCGTTTCTACAGGCATGTTTACAAAAGAGTTTTTAGCATATGGAGCAGAATCAGATATCACAGCAGCTCTGACTGATCATGAAAAGGCGTGGTTAGAGGCTCATCCTGTGATAAGGCTCGCACCTGATCCTGAATTCAAACCTATTGAGTTTTTTGATCAAAACGGCAATTACTCAGGTATTGCCGCTGACTACGCCCGACTGATCGGAGAAAAACTTGGAATAAGATTTCAGATCGTACGCACTGCCAACTGGAATGACGTAATTGAGAGAGTTAAACGACGGGAAGTGGATGTTCTTGGAAATGCTGTGAAAACTCCTCAGCGAGAGCAATACTTGCAGTTTCCTGAACCATACTTAAAAATTCCATCAGTGATCATTATAAGAAATAGTGTCAAGGGAAATATCACCCTGGATATGCTCAAAGGGATGGATATTGTTATGGTCTCTGGTTATGGATATGTTGATATTATACGCAATAAATACCCAGAACTGAACTTCGATCTGGTACCGGAATTGAAAACTGCCTTACGAAAAGTCTCTTTTGGCATGGCAGATGCCTTTGTAGGCGATCTTGCAACCGCAAGTTTTTATCTCGAATCTGAAGGGATCACAAATCTAAGGCTTGGAGGAGAGACAGAACCGCCCAATATTTCAGGATTTGCTGTAAGATCAGACTGGCCAGAACTTGGCACTATTCTGGAAAAAGGGATAGCTATGCTCACCGAGCAGGAGAAAAAAGAGATTTACAACAGATGGATTCATCTTGCCTCTGAACCTGGTTTGAGCAAAAAAGAGGTCACAAATCTGATGCTTATTGTAGCAGGAGTAGTTTCTCTTCTTATTGCAGGATTTTTACTCTGGAACCGTATGTTAAAGCGTATGGTGAATACGAAAACCGAAGAGCTCAGAAAAGAGATTGAAGAGCGAAAGCGGGCAGAAGATTCTCTTGCAAAAAATGAAGCACATCTACGAACACTGCTCAAAACAATTCCTGATCTTGTATGGCTAAAAGATCCCAATGGAGTATATATAGCCTGCAACGCAAGGTTTGAACGCCTTGTAGCTATGAAAGACAAGGATATATTCGGCAAGACAGATTATGATTTTAACGATAAACAGAAAGCTGACTTTTATCGCAAGAACGATCAATTGGCAATAGAGCAAGGTCACCACATGTTAAGCGAAGAGGTTCTTACCTATGCTGATGATGGACATACCGAAATTGTTGAAACTATAAAAACGGCTGTTTACGGAAGTTCAGGAGAGCTTATCGGTGTTTTGGGCATTTCTCATGATATTACAGGGCGAAAACAGGCAGAGGAGGAGAAGCAGAAGCTCCAGGATCAGCTTTTTCATGCACGGAAGATGGATGCTGTCGGTCGTCTTGCAGGTGGAGTTGCCCACGATTTCAATAACATGCTCTCAATAATAATTGGCCGTGCGGAACTTGCACGAATGAAGCTCAAGCCATCTGATCTGCTTTACAATGATCTTTGTGAAATTGAAAGTGTGGGAAAACGCTCCGCAGACCTTACTCGTCAGCTTCTTGCGTTTGCCAGCAAACAGACCATAGCACCACAGATTCTGGATCTTAACGACACTATTGAAAGCATGCTCAAGATGCTCAGGCGTCTGATTGGTGAGGATATAGATCTTGTCTGGAGTCCTGATCCCACATTGTGGCCTGTAAAGATGGATCCAGCCCAGATTGACCAGCTTCTGGCAAATCTTTTGATAAACGCTCGAGACTCAATAAACGTGAGGGGGGCAGAAGGCGTCTGGAACTCAACATATGACAAATCAGGTAAAGTGACTATCGAAACGGGCAATATAGTATTCGATACAGAGTACTGTCAGAGACACCCTGACTTTTTACCAGGTGAATATGCACTGCTTGCAGTCAGCGACAACGGCTGCGGAATGGATAAAGATACTCTTAAAAATATCTTTGAGCCATTTTTCACCACCAAGGAGTTCGGGCAGGGAACCGGCCTTGGGCTGTCAACCATATATGGAATTGTAAAGCAGAATCAAGGTTTTATACATGTATATAGTGAGCCGGAAAAGGGAAGCAGTTTTAAAATTTATCTGCCGAGATCTGGTGCCAGAACAGACTGGAGTACAGCCAGAAGTTTTGAGGATGGCATGACTGGAGGAGATCAGACCGTACTGCTTGTAGAGGATGAACCGGCGATTTTAGAGGTAACAGAGCTTATGCTTCAAAGGCTTGGCTACAAAGTTATAACTGCTGACAGGCCAAACGAAGCTCTTTTGCTTGCAAATGAACATAAAGGGCAAATCGATCTTCTTATAACTGACGTTATAATGCCGGAAATGAACGGTCGTGATCTTGCCCAAAAGATGCTCGCCATTTATCCGCATATCAATCTGCTTTTTATGTCTGGCTATACAGCCAATGTTATTGCCCATCATGGCATTCTTGACCAGGATATCCATTTTATTCAAAAGCCATTTTCAATGCAGGATCTGGCGTTAAAGGTGCGAGAGTCGCTGAAACAGGGATAATCAAAACTTGCACTTCATTATTGTTATTTGATTCGGTAATGTTAACAGGGCATGGCCGTTATATGTGAAAGTCTCTTTAGATAGCTGTGATTATTCCCGGATTCACTTCCCAAACTCCACCCGATGGTAAATTTCTGAAAGAGACAATTCACATTTGATAGAGTCGATCTTTAAAGAGTGCTCTATCTCATCAACAGAGGAATAAAGCCAGATGCCGCCCTCATCACGTTTAAATTTTTCCACCTGACAATGATATTGCGAAATCAGAATATATTCTTGAAGGGAGTCAATGAGTCGGTAATGGGCAAACTTCAAGCCTCTGTCATAACTTTCTGTGGAGTCGGACAGAATTTCAATAATGACAACCGGGTTCAACAGGGAGTCCAGTTCATCTTCCAGAAATTCAATCTTGTTACAAGCCACTACAATATCAGGGTAGGCGTACTTTTCTATGGTGGCAATCTTCACCCGCATATCGCTTGAAAATACCTCGCATTGTGTTGACTGCAACTGATTCCACAAGATACTTGAAGTGTTGGAGCTGATCCGGTTATGATTTCTCCTTGCTCCAACCATTGCAAATATCTCTCCGTCAT
>JADGBC010000087.1:8987-14048 GCA_015231705.1 Desulfamplus sp.
AAATATTCATGCTTTAACTCTGAAGTTTTTTCAAATTCAAGATACTCTTCAGGGGTCATTTTATCTCTCTTTTGTGGTATCATTATCTATCTCCATTTTTTTGAAAATTGCCTTGATAATTTGTCGTTTATGTGCGACACATTAAGTTATGAAATTTGAAATCGAAACAACAAATATTTTTGATAAATGGTTCAAGAAACTCAAAAACGCTAAAGATCGGGCAAGAATTATGATTCGTTTCGACCGCATTAAATCCGGTAACTTCGGAGATCATAAAATCATTCAAGATCAACTGTTTGAATTGCGTTTCTTCTTTGGTCCAGGCTACCGCATTTATTATACCATAAAAGATGGGAAGGTTGTTTGCCTGCTTTGCGGAGGGGAGAAATCAAACCAACCCAAAGATATTGAAAAAGCAAAAAGTATTATGGAGGAACTGCCATGACAATAACCACAAGAGAATGGGACACCAGTGAATATCTGGACACTCCGGAAGTGATTCATGAATATCTGAAAGCAGCTATTGAAGAAGGTGATATCGAACTTATGATAACTGCCATCGGTAATGTGGCGAAAGCAAAAGGAATGACGGAGATTGCAAAACAAACCAATATGAATCGCCAGAATCTTTATAAGGCATTCTCCCCAAACGGTTCTCCTAAATTTGAGACAGTTGTGAAAGTATTGCATGCGTTTAATTTCAAATTAACTGTTGAACCAATTTGAATCAAATCTCTGCGGGCATCATCTTTAATTTTTGTCCATAGTTCACGAGCCAGAATAACCTGACACTCTGTGATATCTCGACCACTTTCATCTTCGTTGTGGCCGAGAGTCCGCTCCGGCCGTTCCGGTTTTTATGTGAAACACTCGGGCTGCAAAACCATATAGCTCCCCATCAACTTTTGAGCTTACAAAAGCTTGTAACATTGGAATAGCCATGTTGGTTTTAAATATATTAGCCCCCTAATACAATACCTTCGCCAAAAACTTGAGTGCAATAATAAGTTAAGAGCACAAATTTATGTAAGAACCTACATTGAGCAGCAAACGATATAACCTATTGATTTTATTATAAGTGGTTAATTTTAACCAAAAATTATAATTCAATTATTTCAAATAGTTATGCATAGGGTGCTCAATGTGGGTAATAAATTCAGATTTATGGCTTTATCTCATATATCACCTGTCTGCCTTCCGAGGTGAATATTTCTATATCTGCCACTCCATCAAGATTATAATCATCTGTTTTCCATGCCACGCCATCACTTCCTTTGTTGTCCTCCCAATATGCCAAAGCATCTTTAGATAGAGAATAGACAAGGTAATCAGGTTTAAAAAACCAGATGTTCTCAATGGTAATTACTCCATTGTTCCTGTTGATACTTGAGTTTTCGAAAAATAGTTTTTCTTGAAATTGACATATTGGCACTAAATTTGCTTTAAATATTATTTATGTTGATAATTCAACACATTACATCTTCTATTATTGATGGCTTGAATTCTCACTGTATCTTCAAATCTCTTTCTCATCATTTTCGAAAACAGTAAAAGACCGATCTAACCTTCACTATTTTTTGAAGGTCAAATTGTATTACGTAATTAACAGACTGATATAATTGAATAAATACTATAAAAAGCAATATTTATGCCATTATACTCAAATTAACACAAACTATTTTTCGAAAACTCAAGTTGATATTGTACTTTAGATTAACCGATTCCAACAGATTTGTTATGTGGTTTAAAGCTGATGTATGTAAAGCTGGAGGCATGACCTGAATCTCTTTTTCATTGTAAACCACTTCAAGACAGTAATCACGGGATGATGGATTATCCCCTGTTAGTATAAAATCAACTGATGTCGTATTACCTGCATCAGCTATCTTGTTTGCATCGCTTTCTGATAAAATAGCCTTACCATAGCCTGTCATACCAAAAATCATTGGAGACTTACTTCCTGAATCTGCGCTCCACCTTCCATCGTCAAGTATCTTGAACCCTAATCCCATTTCAATAATGTCATTAACCAATGTCAATAAATTGCCAAATATTGGGAGTAATGTAACTGCAAGATTGTCAGATACCATTACAAGTCTTGTGTCTGGCAGAATATATATCCCTTCCGGTAGTGTCGCAGCAACAGCATTTATACCGCTTACCATTACAGGATAGGTATCTAAAGTGGACCCCATGTTTTCATTCCATTTAATGGTTATCTCCATTATTCCAGGGAATGGTGAGATATAAGATATATTGCTATCTTCAAAAATGTGTTCCAGACTTCTCTTTACAACATCAGTTGCCTTTAGACTTTCCTCTTCTACAACCACACTTTCAAGATTAAAAAGCTGTGGCAGGGCTGACAAGATGGCAGAAGTGTTTTTCTCTATCAAGCTGCTTTCTGCTTTTAAAATCTCCACCAAAGAGGCTATTGGACTATTTTTGATACTTACATCAACTCCTGTAATATCAAGTATATCCTCAAGTAGCAACGGGTTATCTACAAATAGTGCTTTTAAAACATCACCGTTGGTCAATTCGCTACTGTTAAGTTCAACTCCACGATTTGAACCTAATTTATCAAAAATAGCACTAAATGCCCCATTAACAACTGATATAGTTGAGTTCATCAAAACTTTGTCCAATGGACAGCCTCTATAGATAAAAGGCTTAAGTATTCTGGCTATCTCCTGTGTCAGATTCTCAACTTTTTCTGGTGAGATCAAATCTGATTCTGTTGCCCCCTCCCTCTGCACAGATTCTACCTGAGTCAGGTCAGAAAAAGGCACAGGATTTTTTAACATGTTTGCGTGAATGGCATCTATTATTGATGCAACCTCTTTCTGAAGCTGCCCGATTACCAATCTTGCGTTCTTGTTTGTATTGTCAGCATTACTATGGGTTAAGGCATTTACAGCTTTGGCAATAATACCCGCAGCATTTTTCACAATATTGGTATTACCTGTTATAGTAGTATCCAGAGGCAAGGCTGTAAAAATATCGCTGATATTGTCAACAAAACCTGTCAATCTGGTTGAATCTATTTCAGTTGCTGAAAGACCTGCCTGAATACCTGAAAAAATTATGTCGGCCATCTCTTCTACTACAGCAAATCCATCTTCCTTATCCATGGAGGCTATTATAGAGGGCATTGCTCCAAGTATCCCATCTGCACCATTTACAATACTATTTTGAGTTTCAGAGGTTAACTCTCCTTCAAGAGCCTGACTCATAATTGCAGAACTCTTTTGAAGTATATAAACTACCTTCTCTTTATTCACACCTGTGTCATTACCTGACGATTCACCCATCAATTTTAAAACATCACCTGCAACAGGAAGAACAATCAAGGCACCTGATGGAGTAACACTATCATTTTTTATCATACCTGTAGCCATATCAAGGGCATAAACTACCTTATCAATAGCTTCAACCACATCCTCTTCTTCAGGGGGTGAAGATGGGCTAGCCGGATTAGGAATCTGAGCATCTTTAATTGTCTTATCAGCATCCTTCACTGCCGCTACAAGCCGATCCAGAGGCTCTTCTACTATCCATTTAGCGTAGAAAGTTACGGAAACATTTGTAGAATAAAGAATCTCTTCGGCGTAATTTGTTCCTGAACCGTCAGCAGATGTGTTCCATCCAGCAAATTTATAGCCTGTTTTAACCAGATTACCGATGTTTTTTGAAAGAGTCAGATTGACATCGTGAGTCTTGAACTGTGAGGCCGGAACACTACCACCTGTGCTGCTGTTCCCGTCATAGGTTACTGTAAATATCCCCTCTGCCACAATCGCCACAGCAGATATGAAATTACTCTTTATCTTGGCACTGTTGCCTTGCAGGGTATGTGAGACCGTCTCCCATTTTCTATTTTCATGGTTATAGATCATAACTATCATGTCAGAAGCATCAATAATATCTGGAACATTTTTAGGGTCAAAAGGTATAGCCATATCAATTGGTGCTGAACTCTTTGAGCCTGTCTCTGAAAAAACTACTCCACCAATCAGATAACAAGATTCTGGAACTTGCGGCAGAGTTGATGATGCTGCAAAACTATTTCTTTCTAATCCTGACCTTTGGAGTCCAGCATTTTGAACTCCAGATTTAAGCCTTGACTGTTTCTCTTCAATCTTGACATTCCACGAATGTTGCTTTGCATAGATTATAATAAGTTGAGGCGTTAAAACAAAATCCTGTGTTATAGATTGCGGATTTGGATAACTAACATTTGAAGGAATTGCAATTACGCAAGCACCACCCTCATTATCAATAATGGTTATTGTTCCAGTAAGTTGACCTGAAGCTCCAAAAGAGACAACGGCATTATTCCCTATGGTTACATTATCTAAAACGCCATTGTTGACGATTGCTCCTGCAACTTGTCCACCTGAAACAGTTGCCCCGCTTTGAATGGTAACTGCATATGAAGTGTCAATTACTCCATCTGTCGTTGTTCCAGAAATAACGCCTGTGTTGGTTACTTTCCCTTGAATCGTTCCGCCAAAAACTTCACCTGCATTATCAGCATTTGAAAGCGTTCCTCCAGCATTATCAAGAGTTGTTTCTGGAGGCAAGACAACATCGTCCATCACGCCGTTATTTACAGAATCACCAGACACAACACCGCCGCTCACTTCTCCGCTGTTGTTCAAATCAGTAAGCGTGCCAGAATTGGTAACTGTAGCTCCTGCACCTACTGTTACGTCTTCATAAATGCCGCTGTTGGTTACAGTGCCTGACGTTACAACCTGTGTGTCAGTGTTTATGATGGGTGGTGTTATAATTGGCGGGTCAATAATTATTGGTGGAATATAAGGCGGTGGCGGATCAGGTGGTGGTGGTGGAGCGGCAATTTTGACGCTGTAGGCTGGTGCGTTTCCTTTAAAATGAATCCAGCCGATGTTTTCGCCCCAGGCATAGCCGTCAAATGCACCTGTAGCCGCATCGATGGTAACACCGCCATGTGTCGGATTGAATTTAATCCAGCCTGTTGTGTTGCTCCAGCCAAATCCGGAAAGGTTGACGCCACTTTTGTTCACGCCGTAGTTG
>JADGBC010000088.1:0-521 GCA_015231705.1 Desulfamplus sp.
ACGGAAGAGGAGCCATGACAAACAGAAACAGGCCGATCCATTCATACTTCTCAATTTTATCTTTATGTTTGTCTGCATTGTGCATCAGATGAGTTGCAATACGGTGAATCCACTGGGCTTTTATATGATTTGTGACCGAAAGAACAAACAGTGAATAAGAGATGCAAACAATCTGAAGCTCAAGAAAAAAATTATATATAAGTATCGGAAAAAATTTCATTTCGTTCATAATGCACAACCCCACAGCCGCAGCCCTTCCACCAAGTAAATGGGCAACAAATACAAAGATTAAATTTTTGGCCTTTACAGGATTTTCAAGCACATAATAGCCTATTAAAAGAACAATGATAAGGGTAAGGACAATCCCTGTCCAGAGTATTTTGCCTTCTGCCGTCTTATATAATTTCAGTTGTTTTGAATCTGTTTTCAGGGGTCCCATCCATTTTTATTGTTGTTTATGTGAAAGTCTCTTGAAATAGCCGTGATTATATGACTTTCATTCTTCGTTGTGGCCGAGAGCC
>JADGBC010000088.1:578-13938 GCA_015231705.1 Desulfamplus sp.
AAAGTCTTTTAAAATAGCTGTAATCATGAAATTTTTATTCTTAAGTTGTGCCCGCCAGGGCATGATCATGATATATATCAAATTGATGGCTATCAATATTGTAAGGCAGCATTAAAAGTCAAGGTAAAAGCAATTTGCAATTTTGATTATTATCCATTACTTGCACTTTTATGTGAAAATCTCTTTAAATAGCTGTGTTTATATGACTTTCATTTTTCATTGTGGCTTAAGATCCAATACTTAAGCTCCGGCCGTGCCGGTTATCAGGTTGGGTTACAGAGTGTTATTGTATTTTGATATAATGGAGATGGCAACTCTGATGCCATCAGCAGCACTTGAGATAATTCCACCGGAATGGCCGCTACCCTCTCCGGCCATATAAAGATTATCAAAACCTGTACAGATATAACTTCTTTCACGAACTACCGAGACAGGAGAAGAGGTTTTGCTCTCAAGACCCATTATCATACCTGTCTCAAAGCCTCTTAATTTACGGCCAAAATCCTTGAGACCTTGTCGGAGAGAGAGACTTACTTGAGCAGGAAGAAGCTCCCAAAGTGGTGCTGCGATTAACCCTAAAGGATAACTTGACTCCACAAAATTGCACAGCAATGGATTGCTTGATGAATTATTCCTGCAAGATAACTCATTGGTTGGCACTATTTCAGGAGATAAGGCTCTGGCAGATTTAGAACGACTGCTATTTAATTTGCTGTCAATGAAATCCTGTATAGTGCAAAAAGGTGCGGCATAGCCGTCTGAATAGCTGTAAAACTTATTTTCAAGAGCCTCAAGCCAGTCTAAAGATTCTGCTGCCTCAACATCTTTTGAGAGCAGCCTACTGAGATTAACCCCTGCAACACAGGCGGCATTGGCAAAGTTTCCGTTTCTTTGATATCTGCTCATGCCATTTACAATATTTGAAGTTTCATAGGCTGTTGCAGGAACAATAACCCCACCAGGACACATACAGAATGTATAGACAGGAAGTTGTCCGTCTCCCTTTGATGTTAGGCGGTACTCTGCTGCTTTAACTCCTGGCAGCGATTTTCTACCCCATTGTGCAATATTTATAAGCTCCTGAGGATGCTCCACACGACACCCTATTGCAAAACTTTTTGACCGGAATTGAACACCTTTTTCCATAAGCATCCGAAAAGTTTCATACGCGGAGTGGCCTGGTGCAATGATAATCTCATCAGCTTCAATCTCCATGTGAACATGCGGATTTTCCGATATGTTTATGTGAAAGTCTTTTGAACTATCTGTAATCATCAGACTTTCATTTTTCGCTGTGCCCATAAGAGCATGACCGTTATCAGAAGCTCGGAACTCCGATAAGTTGTCAGAAGTTCGATAGACACACCTGCTGCTGTTGCCACACCTGCTGCTGTTGCTTGAGCCTGTCAAAGCCCCTTGAACCTTGCGTCCCTTAATGATTAAATCCTCAAGCATTGTTTCAAAAAGAGTGGTTCCTCCAATATCTATAAACATTTTTCTCAACTTCTTAACAATCTGTTTGAGATTGTCGCTCCCAAGATGAGGATGTGCCACGTAAAGGATCTCTTCGGGTGCTCCGGCTTGAACATAGCTTGACAGTACAAACTGCTTCTCCTTGCTAATATGTTTGCTTCTGGAGGTGAGTTTTCCGTCGGAAAATGTCCCTGCACCACCTTCTCCAAAGGCATAATTTGCAACTGGATTGAAATGTCCTGTAGATTCAAACTCTTTTATGCAAGCAGCACGTTTTTTTACCTCAGCCCCTCTCTCAATCAAGGTTGTATTAAAACCCGCCTTCTGCAATACATATGCGGCAAAAAAACCGGCCGGGCCACTCCCCACTACCAGAACCTTCTGTTCTCTTTTTCGATATGGGATCTCAAGCATCGCTCTTTGGTGCGACATGTCAGTTGTTTTTTTAAGATATGAAATTTTGGAATATGAAATACCACTCTCAATTGTCGAGTCAGAGACAGACGTAAGTGCATCCATATCTTTATACGTCTCATTATCTGCCTCTTTACCGTGAAACCACATTTGCTTTTCATGGTCGGGGGTGGTCGGATTCCCATCCGTCCATGGATGTTTCCCTCCAAGACAAGTGACATCTGCGATCTTATCTGATACGACCCCAATCCTTATGAGCCAGTGGATATCACTTTTTTTCCTTGCATCAAGGCTTTTATTGAGCAGTTGAAATGTAAATTTTTCGCTCTGGATTTGAAGTGATTGTCTTATAGCCGATCTGATCTGCTCGTCATTATAGTCTGTCGGCAGCTTTAACGAAATCTCTGTGTATCCCATGTAGATTCTATCCTGATCCTTTTTTTGCTATTTCATGACTCATAAATTCTTTACGTAATTTTGACAAAATAAAAATTCTTAAAGGCAAAAAAGCCTTTATTGTGTATATACAAGATAGTGGTAAGGGTTTCAATGTTTCAAGAATGTATGATGATTTTAAAAAATGAGTTAAGGACAAAGAATGCTACAAGATAATCTTAAAAAATTTTCCAAGGTAGAGATAAATATTGATGAGATAAAGTCCAGAATCAGAGGTTGTGACAATAGAGTGCTTGTGGGGTTGACCGGAAGCATCGCAAGCGGTAAAAGTACCGTGGCAGATATGTTCCGTGAACATGGAGCTGTGATTATAGATTTTGATATACTGGCCAGAAAAGTGGTGGAACCTGGTACCCGAGGACTTTTAGATATTGTAAACTGCTTTGGTTCAAACATCCTTGATGAAACTGGATACCTGGATCGAAAGAAACTATCTGGTATTATTTTCAAGGATCCTGTCAAAAGAAGAGAACTTGAAAGGCTTATCCATCCAGCGATATTTGAATCTTTCTGTAACGAGGTTACAAGCATAACTTGCCATGGGCAAAGGGTGGTTATTATGGCGGTAATTCCTCTTTTAATTGAGATGAACCTGCAAAGCCTTTTCGATAAGATTGTTGTTGTGTATCTATATTCTGAAATTCAACTAAAAAGACTGATGCAGCGAGACAAAATTAATGAGAGTAGGGCAACAGATATGGTTAAGTCACAAATGCCCGGCGATAAAAAAATAACTTATGCTGACTTTCTGGTTGACAATTCCGGTGACCTGGAAAATAGCTCTCAGCAGGTTAAAGAGATATGGAAAAAGTTACTGATAGTTCCGGCGATATAGAAATATGGAATCATTCGATAAAATTGAGAATTTCTCGATAATGAAGTTTTTAAGTAACAGTGGCAAAAAAAGATGTAACCTCAATCCATTCTATATGGTCAAAAATTTCAAGATACGATACAAGCTCTTATTTATATACTCCGCTACTTTTATTGTAATAATGGGACTCTCAAGCCTTACTCTCTACTCAATTGTAAAAGCAACTGTAGAAAAAAATATCGAAAGTGAGCTTACAAACTCAACAATCGCCATACTCAATAATGTCAAAACAGCAGTTTCAGTCTCCATTAAAAATCATATGCGGGCCACTGCAGAAAAAAATCATGAGATCATACAGCACTTCTATGATCTTCAAAAAAAGGGGCTAATAACCCTTGAAGATGCAAAGTCAAAAGCTGTTGAGATTGTCCTTTGTCAAAAAGTTGGAATTACAGGATACCTGTGCATTCTTGATGGCAAAGGAAGAGTATTGAAACATCCAAGAAAATCATTGGAGGGGCTCGATATCTCTGACCATAAGTTTGTACAGCAGATGATTAGTAGAAAAAAAGGGTATATTGAATATTTTTGGAAAAACCCAGAAGAGAAATTTCCCATGCCCAAAGCTATGTACATCAACTACTTTGAGCCTTGGGACTGGCTGATTACAGTATCTTCCTATCGAAAGGAGTTTGAGACACTTTTCAATATCAGTGATTTTAAAGAGAGCATTTTAAGTCAAAAATTCGGAAAAACCGGTTACTCCTATGTAATGGACATGAAGGGGAATGTTATTATTCATCCTGAACTTGAGGGTATAAATGTATTTTCAGACAAAAGATTCTCGTCAAGTTTCTATCAGCAGATGCTTGAAAAAAAGAGTGGGAAACTCATATATGCCTGGAAGAACCCCAATGATGAAAATTTCAGAAAAAAACTTGTCATCTTTAATGTAATTCCTGAGTATGACTGGATTGTTGCATCTGCAAGTTATCTTGATGAATTTTACTCCCCCCTTAACATTATACGCAATATTATCATTGTAATGAGTTTTGCATCCTTGATCATTTTTATTCCGGTTACCTTTTTATTGAGTGCCACAATTACAAGACCACTCTCGGAACTGATGAGTCGGTTTAACAGGGAGATCAACGATGATTTCTCTGATCGACTTGTAAATATGCCCTCTCAGGATGAGGTGGGTCAACTTGCTTTGTATTACAATTCATTCATGGAAAAACTTGAAAGATACAATAAAACCCTACAGGCTGAAATTCATGAAAGAAAACTTGCCCAGGAAGCTCTTGAACTTAGTGAGGAGAAATACCGTTCTGTAATGGAGGCCACGCCCGACCCTATTATTGTTTACAATATGGATGGGAATGTTACCTATCTCAATCCCTCCTTTACCCGTGTATTTGGCTATACTCTTGAGGAGAGCCTTGGATTTAAGATGAATCAATTTGTACCTAAAGACCACTGGGAAGAGACCATGAGAGGCATTGGCACCTTACTAAAGGGAGAACCCGTCCCTATTACCGAGAGCAGAAGAAAAGCCAAGTCAGGAAAACTCATTGATGTCAGCATAAGGGGTTCTGTCTACAGAGACAAATACGGTAAACCAGTGGGGAGCGTTATTGCTCATCGTGATATCTCTGAAGTTAAATTCCTTGAAAAAAGTATCATGGAGACAGGAGAGAGAGAGCGGCAAAAAATAGGCAATGATCTTCATGATGACCTTTGTCCGCACCTTATCGGTATTGAAGGGCTAACAAAAGTATTAAAACGAAAGGTGCAGGGATGCTCTGATGATGCTGGAACCCTTTCCGACAAGATTACAGAGCTCATAAAAGAGGCTATATCCAAAACCCGACGTCTGGCAAGAGGTCTATGTCCCGCTTATTTTGATTATGGACTGGAATCCTCTTTACGGGAGCTTGTGTCAAATACAAAACTTCTTCACCAGGTAGATTGCACGCTTGAGTGCAGGGAAGTCATTAATATTCACAACCCAATTATCGTAATCAACCTGTATCATATTGCTGGAGAAGCTGTACAGAATGCAATCAGACATGGTAATGCAGATAAGATTGTTATTTCGCTTGGCATAGAGAGCGATAATCTTCATCTTTGTATCCGTGATAACGGAATCGGTATGGATAGTTTCATGGATACAGATGGCATGGGCATAAGGATAATGACATACAGAGCGAAACTTGTTAATGCATCCTTATCAATCCAATCCGGTAAAAATTTAATGGATTTCAATTCTAATAGAGGAACTACAGTTTTACTCACATTGCCATGTTCTGCATCCACTGCATGAAGATGCAGCTTCAGCAGAAGGTTTTGCCTGTTTGGTCTCATCATGATGTCCAATAGTGAAGGAGGAGATGAAATCCATGGGATGCCCTAAAACCGGATCCATAAATTCAAGGCGATATGCCAACAACTGTAGTGGATTATTAAAATCTGGCGGAGACTTGGGCAGAAGCTCTGGATAAAAACGGTCATTGACAATTGGGCAACCTTCTGAACTTAAATGGAGACGAAGCTGATGTTTTTTCCCTGTTTCAGGCAAGAGACGTAAAAGTGCTTTATTATTCATAATTTCAAGAGTTTCAACTCTTGTGATGGAATTAACCATGCCAGCAGGATCAATTTTCATTCTGAACCAGGGATCGCCTTGGACAATCCTATTCTTAATGATCCAATATCTACTGTTCTCAGCAAGGGCTCCGCTACTACTAATAGGGCAGTGAGTCAAGGCCATGTAACTCTTTCTGATTTTACCCGCCATAAATAGTTTCTGATAAAGCCCCCTGCTCTTTTTCTCAACTGAAAAAAGCACCAACCCTGCTGTCTCCATATCTATGCGATGTACAGGTACCAGATCTAAAATACCGGTTCTGATCTTCAAACGATTTAAAAGTGACTCATTAACGTGGCTACCGCCTGGAATAACGGGCAAAAAATGCGGTTTATCCGCCACAAGAAGGTGTTCATTCTGAAATATAATTGATTCGCTAAATGGGACAACCGGTTCCGAATTGACCTCTCTGAAATAGTAAACCTTACTATGTGGCACACACAGGCTCTCTAACGTCAACGGATTACCATTCGTATCCAGAACCTTACCAAATTTAATTCTTGTCTGCCATACATCTTTCGAGATTCCTGGAAACCGAAGAGATAAAAAATCCAATACAAGGGGAATATCATGCCTATTTGTGCCTGGTATATTAAATCCGGGTAGAGTCACCACAGATGAGTATCTTGAAATGGACATATAAATCTCCTTCTTATATTTTTGACAAATATAAATAAACATAGTAATGGATATAAACAAAGATAGCCTCAAAAGCTCCTTTTTTTAACTCTTTCCGATGCAGTTTTAATTTTTTTCAGATTTAAGGTAATCCCTTTTTTCAGGCCGGTTCTCTGAATATCCTGTTTTTATCTGAACATCCTGCTATTCTATGAGTATCCTGTTATTCTATGAATATCTATAGATTTTCAGATTCCGACTTAATCCATGACATAAGTACCTGAACAGAAATCAGTTCCATGTTTTTACTTTTTATAGAACTGTTTGTTGGTCAGGTACTTAGCCTTCCAACAATGACACAAAGGAGGTATTTTATGATGAGTCAAATCAACGTTAAGGTAAATTGCCCTTCTTGCCAGAAATCATTGATAAATCCTGAAGTTAAGATTGACGATCTTCCTTCAATTGAGATTTCTGCGAAAATCAGCGGCAAATCGGGTCGGGTTTACCTGAGCCAGGTTTACGGAAGTTATCAAAAAATATTTGTAGGCGTGGAAGACATACCTGACACTGTGGTGGACTGTGCCTGTCCTCAGTGTCGCAAGCCTTTTCCTGTTCAGAAGGTGTGCTCCTGCAATGCCCCTGTCTCAACACTGAATCTGGAAATAGGTGGTAGAATCAACTTCTGTACCAGAAACGGCTGCAAACATCACTCCGTGGAATTTGAAAATATAGATGATGCCTATCTTCTGTTCCAACAACAGCATCCCTCGTATTATGCGTGAATATCAATATACCTGCTTGAAGCCGATATCTTTTTGTTTGCTCATGATATTAAGCAAAATATTGTTTGCATTTTATAAATATCTGGGGTACGAATTTTCATAAAACAGGAAGTAAACTGGATAAGTAGATTATGCGAACCTTGTGCGTTCTATTCGTCATCTGTGCCTGCAAAACAATAAATTCCAAAAAGGAGGAGTATCCTATGGTCAGTCTTAATTTTCTTGAAAAATCTGAAATTTTCAAAGGATTGGATAGCGATCAGCTCGAAGAAATTCACAAATACTGTGATATCAAAGAATTTCGACGAGGAGATGTAATATTTGCAGAAGGAGAAGATACTACACATCTGTGTATTGTATTGGAGGGGCAGGTGGATCTGAGATTTGATCTGCCGGGGCATTCCACCTCAGATACAAATACAATATCCTCCATACCAGAAGGTAAAGCATTCTTATGGTCAAGCCTGGTTCCGCCTCATAAAGCCAGGCTCTCATCCTACTGTGCTTCAAGAACCTGTAAAATTATCAGGGTTGACAGAGCAAGCCTCCTCACCTTTTTTGAAAAAGATAACAAAGCCGGTTATATTATGATGTCAAACCTTACAGGGGTAATTGCCAGCCGATTTTATAAACTGCAAGATGAAATTGCCAAGCGTCAGGGGTATGAAGCCATGTTTAGTTGGTAATATTTATGTGAAAGTCTCTTTAAACAGCCGTGATTATATGACTTTCATTTTTCGTTGTGGCCGAGAGCAAATACTTCGCTCCGGCCGTGCCGGTTATTAAGAGTGTAGCCTTTTGAATTTTATTCATACATATCAGAGAAGATATCTCTATTGTGTCCCTCTACAGCGATCAAAATCCAAAAGGCTGCATTCATTTAGACCTACAAAGCTATGGAAACGTTATCACCTCAGGGACTGCCTTGATAAAATTCTGTCGCAGACTGTAGGTATAAGCCCCCTGCCCCGGAATCATTAAAAGGTCTCCATCCTGAATATCCCTGCCCCAGTAGCTGTATCCCCATACATCATGGGGAGTGCAAAGCGAACCTGTTATCAGGCAATGCTTTTCGCTCATTGCTGGACGGGATATGTTAAGTATAGGACAGTAGTCTGTCTCATACCTCTCCCACCCTATGGCATTTGTTCCACCGTCAGTGATAACCAGATCATCATATTTTTTGTCAACAACCTTCAAAATAATGTGCATACTGTCATTGCATATCCATCTGCCAGGCTCAAAGCATATTTTACATGCAATCTGACTATGAATATGTTCGCATATGACATGACCAAGCTCCAGTGCAAAGTTTTCAATGGGTGTGGCCTGGTTAAAATAATGGGGATATGCAGAAGATAGCTGTCTTGATGGCTTTACATTTCTGCTCTGCTGTATATTTGAAAAATTCTCTACTTTGTCATTTGGAAAATCTGCCTGGTTTTGTGCCATATCCAGGTGGCTCATACCAACAGCTTTACCTAAAAGTCCCTGAGCTGTTCCTCCTGGTTGAAGCCATTCTCCCTGTTCCGGCCAGTAACCTCCACCAATATCAATAAAAGTTATCATCTCACGATCCGCAGGTGTTAATTCCGCAATAGCAGCTCCAAGCTCCTTGATAAATGTAATCTGCCGTTCAGGCCCCATATTCCAGCTTGAATGGAACTGAAGTCCCTCAAGTTTGATATGTTTATACCGCTTTGACTCCTGGATAAATGGCTGAAGATCCTGAATGACGATTCCGAATTTTCGCCACAATCCGTAAGGTTCTGTTGTCAGTCGAATCCCTGTCCTGATAGTTTTGTTCTGGCGTGCAGCCCTTTTTTCCAGGCGTTTCATCTCGGTAAAACTGTCCATGAGTATTACGACCTTCTCATTGTTTTCAATAGCAAGATCAAGCTCATGGATTGTCTTACCAGGACCACTGAAAACAATATCCTCAGCACCAAGCTCTAATGCAATCTGAAGCTCGGCACCACTTGAGACATCCAGACCGAAACCACATCCCAGGATTGTCCTTGAGACTTCAGGAAAGTTGTTGCTTTTCATGGCAAAATAAAACCCTGTATCCGGCAGATAGTGTTGAAACGCACGCCTGAACATTTTTGCTCTGGAGATTATAATACCAGGTTCATAAAGATAACAGGGGGTCATATATCCCCCTATGGTATATAGAAACTGTCTTCCTTTTATAAAATTCGCCTCAACAAAACCAATTAGATCCTGCTCTGGCAGAAGAGGCGTGGTTTGATTCAGGATGGCCTGAACTTTCTGCACTGCCTGGTGTTTATCTTCTTGTGACTCAAACATTGTCAGCCTCGCTTTCTGGTGTGGGCGTTATAGTCATTGAGAATTGTCTCTCTATCCAAATTTTAGCAGAGAGCTACCAGCTCTATTTTTAACATGGATAATAGATTTATGCACTGATCTTTACATGGAACATCTTCATAAGGGTTGAAAATGATGTGTCCGAGATTCCATGAATCATAATCTTTAGGTGGTAATACAATTCTGTGTCCAGACTTATGTTTTATAAACACCTCCACGACTCGGGGATCGGACTCGACCCTTTGAGTATTAACGGAGTCAAGTACTCCTTCCTGGTCAGCATGAATTCTCAGCCCCACAAGAGGTTTTGATAGAGATGGTTTATTAAGGAACCCTTTATATGTGCCTGAATATGTATCTTCCAAATAGCTTTGTCGGGCCAGATCAAGATTCAGTTTCAAAATATCAATATTCATGGACTTCTGGATAAGCCAGGGTAGACAATCTCCTCCTGGTCTTGGAGTCATCTCAAGGAGATATATGCTATCTCGTTTCAAGGAGGCGGAACGATTGTCTGTACCATAATTTATACTGCCACTTGAGTCTTCATAATTACAGTCTCCATAATTAATTACACTACTCAAGCTATTACTTCTGACAATAAAATCCACCATACATATTCCCCGTGTGATACCAAGTGTTGCAGCAGCTTTTGCCAGAAGCGAGAGCAACTCCTCTTCTAAAAAATTGCCTGCTGGAAATTCTACCACCTCATAGGCCATTATAGTCCCAAACACAGAAATTGGTGCATGTATCTTTCTGGTAAACCTGAGCGGAATCACATCATGCCGGTAAGCGGTTTCTCTAACCTGAACAAACCGGTCTGTGTCAGATGTCTCTCCTATTTTAATTTGTACTCCTGTTGCCAAGTCAACTGCCTGAGTTGAGTTAACTGTTCTATTAATTATAAAATCACAACTGTACTCAATACCATCTACACAGGTCTCAATTATTATATCCGGAGAGTTCTGGGGAGAAGAGATGATCGCATATGCCTCTTCACACTCTTTTGAGGTAGTACATCGAAAAACCCGTTCGCTGCCACTGCTGTCAACAGGCTTTAGTACACATGGCATTTTTACATCTTCAAAAAATTTGACTGACTGTTCCGCTGAACTTACCCTGGCATATTCTGGGGTTTTCACTCCATTTGAATGCCATATTTTTCTTGTACTGGATTTATCACGGCAGGCAAGTACTGTTTCTACTGAAGGGTATGGCAAACTAAACGCCAAAGCGATATTGGCACAAAGCTCCATTGATTCGCAGTCAAAACAGGCAACCCCCTTTAATGTAATGTCATAATTCAGGATATAATCCTTAAGATTGTCTATTACTGTTTGGGAAGAATCAAGCTCACACAGCAGCTCTTCGTCTGCAGGAGGAGTCTCCTCAACTGCCTTGGCACGAATAGCAGGAGCTGTAATAAAAAGCAGATTTTTTTCAGGAAATTTATGACGAAGAATATCAATATAATCCGACGTTGTTGCCACAACCAGAGTTCTTTGTTGTTGCATTTATAACTAATCCTTATCAGGTGAAGCAGCCAGATGGTTTTAATCAAGAGGGGCCAGCGGGGCTATATTTCTAACGGGTTATATTGATTTGATAAAGTGGCCTTGGAGAAAGATGGAAGCGTGACTTCCAACTGAAATCTCCACACAGGAAATCAAGGCTTGAAATTTTTTGTGAACATGCCCAATCCATATGATGAAGATTAATCAATTTGGCAATACCCGGAAAGTTTTTATTGGTTCCTCCGGCAAGCATAATACAAGTGTTATTCCAGATCCCCCCCATATCAACAGCAGCAATCTCATCACCGATCATTACGGTAACTATCCTGAGCATGTCATGCTTCTGGAGAGTACAAGCAAGCTGAATAAAGGCATTCAAAAATCTTGAATCATGAAAATAACCATCTTCTCCAAAATTGCTTATATTTAGGCTAAACATATGATCCAGATCTTTCATATCATTATATCTAAAAGATACTCCCAGCTTTTCTATTGATCTGACTTCAGATAGAATTTTTTTCCTGGATTTACCAGCAAAAACCCCAAGATACTGCTCATAACTGTATCCATGATACTCTGGATAAAAAAGATAACCTGTCTCATCATAAGAACAATGGACAAAAAAATCACCAGAGCACTCTGCGGTCGCACCAACAGTATCATTAATATAGTTATCAATAACTCTATTGGTATTTTTCAAAGTGGGGTTCCCGATAATTTTATCAACACTATTGTCCAAATCAAACTCTGGTGGAATATTCTCCAGCGATTTTTCGCACAAATATCTAATATCAGCATTTCCAGGAACAGCACATAACATCTCACGCATAATATCACTGTCTGACGCAACAATTTTATTTTGCTCCATCCAGGTTCTGCTCTTCCAGACCTCACCTGGAAAAAACGCAAAACGGCCACAAGAATTAGCCGAAGTGCCAGAACCTGAAGAGCTTTCTGTCTCAGATATTTTGCAAAGAGCAAGCAGTCCATCTACCTTGCCATTTTTCTCATGGGCAATAAAGCAAGGTTCTCTGTCATACATCTGTGAAAATGTCTCTCGGACCATCCATAGATCAAAAAGAGACTCAACAAGATAGTTGTGCTTCCATAAAAAAGCACACTCATCCATATCTTTCACAATTCGAATGGCTGACATAGATCTATTTCCTGTAGGTTACATTGACTATGGCATCGCTACCACCAAAATAACCTCGTGCAAAATTCTTAACTACTTCCGGATCATATGGCTTGCAACTGAACACATCCAGATAGGTGGTATTGGTCAAATTGGCAAAATGTGCTGAAATCAGCGATGTCTCGATCAACTGCACCATTGAAAAACCAGCTACTTTTTCATCTTCACCAAAATGTACAACCTGAGTCTCTCCAAAGCGTTTCATCTCAATCAGATCACACAGATCCTTTACAAAACGCTTGATATATTCCGCATCCCTAATCTTATCAGGGTTACATCCATATATATCAATTGAAGATGCAATGCCCCATACATCTTCGGCAGGGTCAATTTTCTTAATTGGTACTATTCCCATAGCTATATCTCCTTTTATTTTTTTCTTCATGTTATGGATATTTTTATGTGAAAGTCTCTTTAAATACCAGTTACTACATGACTTTCATTCTCAGTTGTGGCCGAGAGCAATACCTCGCTCCGGCCGTGCCGGTTATATAAAAACATTACGAATTTTATAAGCTACTATCACTTTAATGCATAAAACAAAAATAAAAACATGCAAAAAAATACCTCAATTTTCAGACTCAGCACTAAATACTTAGAATTAGGGCACCTATATCTTGTGATGAGCATGGCACCAAGCATCTTTGGTGCCACATTATGATTAAAAATCATATTAGTCTGATTTAACTGATAATTTATTTTTTTGTTAAAAACAAACCAGTCAAAAAAACTGATAAAACAGCATTTAAATGCCTATTTCAATCCACAGCCTTGAACAACAGAATTTTTTGGTATTAAAATTCTTTTTTTTAAATTTAAAAAAGTTTTTTATAAAAAAAAGACAAAACATCTGCCTTTGAAGTGCTTATTTAAGCAAAATTTTTCTATTTTTAAATTTTTTCTATTAAAAATTTAGGGTTAAAATTTTGATTCTATATATCTAACCAAAGGAAACGGCACCATAATACCAATTAAAAAGTTATTTTCGACTGTTATTTTGTTTTACAGTTTCTAATTGAATTTTTTTCTTAAAAAGAATAACTAAAAAACCATTGTGTTGGTGGCGACTCTGATTTATACCGGTGCGTATGAAATCACTATTTTACTTAA
>JADGBC010000089.1 GCA_015231705.1 Desulfamplus sp.
TTTAAATCATCAACAGAAAATCCCTCTTCAAGAATCAAGGCAACACTTATATATTTTGGATCTCCTCCACACATGGCAATATCATTAACCGTACCATTGACTGCAAGATCTCCAATATTGCCTCCAGTAATGTTTGCCTCGACAAAGTTATAATGGCTTTTTACGCTCGACACACTGGCTTTAGACCTTTACACCTGTTTAATGCCGAACAATAGAGCAACGAACTGGCACGCATTCGTTGGTATTATGACCAAAATAACGTAGTTCTTTAAAGAACTTAGTCTGGTCAACAAGGCTTGCAGGCTTTAGTAGCTTACAAGCCCCTACCCTTCAGGGTAGGGGTCGTTGACAATTATAGCTAATTGAAAAAACGTTCACATAAAAAGCTATATTCCAGCCATGCATGAAACACTTAAATTATATGCAATGATCCTATTCAGAATCCTGCAATTCCGCAAGTTTTGAATCAAAGACTGATTTTTTAGATTCAAGTTCATCCATATTTTTCTCCAGAGCATCAAAAAGCAGATCAATTTCCGCCTGGCACCGTGTAATTTCTCTGCCAACAAATGCAATCTCCTTGCCATCCATCTTCTCAGCAGCCTCCTGCATGGAGGCATTCAGCTCTGCAAGCCTCTCTTCGCATTTTTCTATCAGTTTTTCATTTTTTTCAACTGCCTTTTCCAGATGCCCTACAGCTTTAGATCTCTCCTGAATAATTTCCGAACGAAGTTTGCGCAGCTCCTTTTTGGATACTGTTCGTGAAGAAGGTGCAGATATGGCTGAAGATACAGATATTATATCAACAGAAGCAGAGGAGACTGAGTTTTTTCCCTTAGCAGTCGGATCATCATCCCACCCCTCTTTTTCGAGAAACTCCTGATAGGTTCCCTCAAACAGATGAACAGCATCATTTTTGAACACAATCAGTCGGTTTGCCAGTGAATGGAGAAACATCTCATTATGGGTAACCAGAAGAACTGCTCCCCTGAAACTGTCAAGAGCCATAACAAGCGAATCACAGGACTCCATATCAAGATGGTTGGTAGGTTCATCAAGCAGAAGAAGATTTAAAGGCTGTGCCAGAAGTTTTGCAAGCATTACACGACTCTTTTCCCCACCTGAAAGAACAGAGATCTGCTTTAATGCATTATCACCTTCAAACATCATGGCACCACAGATATTTCTTGCTTGTTGCCTGTCAAGATCAGGATGGGAATAGAGAATTTCCTCTTCAACCGTTGCATTTCTGTTCAAGGATGAAATATTGGTCTGCTCAAAATATCCCATTGCCACTCCTGGATTGTAGCTTACCTTACCTGAATTTGGGGAGAGTTTGCCGGAAAGAATTTTAAGGAGCGTTGTTTTGCCTTTTCCGTTTTTACCGATTATGGCAATTCTATCATCAGGGGAGACAGTGATACTGAAATCCTCAATTAAAGGGGGGCTTTGAATAGAATCATAAGAAAAAGTGATATCTTCACAATCCATTATCTTCTTGCCTGCAAAATTTTTGTCACGAAATGAGAACTCAAGAGATTCTATTTTATCCAGCCCCTCTTTCTTATCCATTTTAGCAAGAGTCTTGACTCTTGATTGTACCATCCCTGCAAGTCTTGCCTTTGCCCGAAACCGTGTGATGAAAAGCTCCATCTCCTTGCGACGTTTCTCTTCATTTATCCTTGTTTTTTCGTATATCTCTTCATCCTGGGCAATCTGCTCATAGTATTTTGGGGTTGTACCAGTAATTTTGCGGATTACGCATCTGTGAATTCCGGCAATGTGAGTCACAATACTGTCCATGAAACTTCTATCATGGGTTACAAGAAGAATCTCCCGTGGCCAGCCCCTCAGAAATGAGGATATCCAGCGTATTGAGACGATATCAAGGTAGTTAGTAGGCTCATCAAGTATAAGCAGATCAGGTTCTGATACCAAAACCTTGGCAAGCGTCAGACGCACCTGATAACCTCCTGAAAAAGCCGCGGGTGACCGTTCCATATCTTTATCCGAGAAACCAAGACCTGCAAGGATCTTCTCTGCCTTCCAGTAGTGATCCTGTTCATGCTCTGTAAGTCCAAGCATGCACTCTTCAAGTATGTTTTTTTTTGAAAATGCAATATGCTGAGTTAGATACCCTATCCGGTAATCCCCTGGAATCTGTATCTGACCGCTGTCTGGCTCTTCTTGTCCTGTTACAATCTTGAGCAGTGTAGTCTTTCCGTGCCCGTTTCTTCCCACAAGGCCTATCTTTTCACCTGGATTTATCTGAATGGAAGCACTGTTTAGTAAAATCTGGCCGCCATAAGTTTTTGAGATGGAATCGATGTTAATCATAAAACATAATCGTCTTTATTATAATAGATATTGTATAAAAAATAGACGTTACCATAAACAGAAGTTTCAAAAAAAATAAATTATATATACAGCAACTCAAAGACAATTAATAAAACAAAGGTTCTCAAAAGGTACGGCCTTGATTTTGATATTTGAATGATGTAGTCTGAGCGGCTATATGATCAGAAATTATTTGTGTTTTACATCTGCTCTTTCACATCTATATACATAGCATATATATGGCCAAAATATATTTTAACCGTAGAAGTTCATTTAAGATTTTCATGATACAGATGGTTGAAATACAATCATGACCTTTTTTAAACATATAGTTTTTAACATACATGATATAGCCAATCTTAGTTTTTAAATCAACTTATAAATAACTTTCAATTTAAGGAAAAAAACACAAATGGCACGATACATTTATAACTTTGGAGGTGGAAAAGCAGAAGGAAATGCCTCTCAGAAAAATCTTCTCGGAGGCAAAGGTGCAAATCTGGCAGAAATGGCCATTCTAGGGTTACCGGTACCTGCAGGATTTACCATCTCAACCGATTGCTGTAATGATTACTTCCGATCTGGTGGAACACTGCCTGACAGGTTATATGAGGAACTTGATCAGGCAATGTCAAAAATAGAACAATTTATGGGTAAAAAATTTGGAGATCCACAAAACCCTCTCCTTGTTTCCAGCCGCTCAGGAGCCAGAAGCTCCATGCCAGGCATGATGGAGACAGTTCTCAATGTGGGATTGTGTACTGCAACCATCCCAGGGCTGATAGCACAGACCACAAACCCCTGGTTTGTATATGACGCATACCGCAGACTTATAATGATGTATTCAGATGTGGTGATGGAAAAGGCAGAAGGGTTGGAACCAAAAGATGGGATGGGTATCAGGTTGCACCTTGAGATGATGCTAAATGATCTGAAAAATGACCGTGGATATGGAACAGATACAGAGATAACTGCAGATGAGATGAGTACTCTGTGTGACAAATTTAAACATAAGATTATCCAGCACCTTGGTGTAGAATTTCCTGATGACCCTCGTGTTCAGCTGCTTGGCTCAATTGGTGCTGTATTTAAAAGCTGGAATGGCAAGAGAGCTGTATCATACCGCAGAATCGAACATATTCCAGACTCGTGGGGTACAGCGGTAAATGTTCAGAGCATGGTGTTTGGAAACATGGGAGAAAGTTCTGCAACAGGCGTTGCCTTTACAAGAAATCCTGCAACAGGAGCAAACACATTCTACGGAGAATGGCTTCCCAATGCCCAGGGAGAAGATGTAGTCGCAGGTATCAGGACACCAAATCCTCTGAATAATGATACCAAATCTGACCACAATGCCCATCTGCCATCGCTGGAAGAGGCTATGCCTGAAATTTATAAAGAGCTTGCACGCATCAGAACCCTTCTTGAGAATCATTACAAAGATATGCAGGATATTGAGTTCACAATAGAGCAGGGAAAGCTCTATATGCTTCAATGCAGAGTGGGAAAACGCACCGGCACTGCCGCCCTTAACATGGCAATGGATATGCTTGAAGAGAACTTGATAGATGAGCCTACCATGATCAACAGGCTACACCCCAGACAGCTGGATGAGATGCTTCACCCTATTGTTGACCCTGATGCCGCTAAAGAGGCAAAAATTCTTGTTCAGGGACTTCCGGCGGGTCCTGGAGGTGCCTGTGGTCAGATTGTCTTCACGTCTGATGATGCGGTCAACTGGAAAAAAAGAGGAAAGCCTGTGATCCTGGTGCGGGATGAGACAAATCCTGAAGATATTGAGGGGATGCGTGCAGCCAAAGGGATTCTAACTGCAAGAGGAGGCATGACAAGCCATGCCGCTCTGGTTGCAAGAGGGTGGGGCAAATGCTGCATTGTAGGTGCAGGGGCTTTGAAGATAAAGACAAATATCAAGGAACTTCATGTTGGCACAAGCATATACAGGGAGGGGGATTTTCTGACCCTGAACGGCTCTACAGGAGTTGCCTACGAGGGAAAACTTGCGATGAAAGATGCCACTGCCAACCCTAAATTCAGGCAGTTCATGGCTATGGCTGATAAATACCGGATACTGAAAGTCAGAACCAATGCTGAAACCCCCAAAGATGCGGCTCAGGCGTTAGAGTTTGGGGCAGAGGGTATAGGGCTTTTCAGAACCGAGCACATGTTTTACGGAGCAGACTCTGAAAAGCCTCTGTTTCTTCTTCGCAAGGTAATTTTGAGCAAAACTTCCCATGAGCGTGAGATTGCACTCAATGAACTCTATCCGTATATAAAGAAAGAGATGCGAGGAACACTTGAGATCATGGATGGCAAACCTGTCACCTTCCGTCTTCTTGATCCTCCTCTGCATGAGTTTGTACCGCACTCCAGGATTCATCAGGAGGAGCTCTCAAGGGAGCTTGGCATTGATATTGAAGAGATTGAAAAGAGAAGCGAGGCATTAAAAGAGACAAACCCTATGATGGGTCACAGGGGAGTTCGCCTTGGCATAACCTTTCCTGAAATCACCAGGATGCAGTTCAAGGCGATTTTTGAAGCATCGGCAGAGCTTATAAAAGCAGGCAAAAATCCTCTGCCCGAAGTCATGGTTCCTGTAACCTGTAATGAAAAAGAGCTTGTTTTCACAAAGAGACTCTTTGACGATGTGTATCTAAAAGTTCTTAAAAATCAGGATCTTGAATCAATTCCTCATCAGTTCGGGACAATGATCGAGATACCAAGAGCCGCTCTGATGTCCCACAAAATGGCTGAACATGCCGAATTCTTCTCATTTGGAACCAATGACCTTACCCAGATGACATTCGGGTTCAGCCGTGATGATATCGGCTCATTCATGAATGACTACATTGACAATGCCATTCTTGATGCCGACCCGTTTGCCACTCTGGATCAGGAGGCGGTTGGCACTCTTATTGAGATATCAGTTCAAAAAGGGAGAGAGACCCGCCCTGATATCAAACTTGGTATATGCGGTGAGCATGGCGGAGACCCCGAGTCAATCGAGTTCTGTCACAAGATAGGCCTTACATATGTAAGCTGCTCTCCCTACAGAGTTCCGGTAGCCCGCCTTGCGGCTGCTCAGGCTGCCATAAAATACAGAGAATTGTAATTTAAGCTGCACCTTGTGTTCTTTCAAGGTTTAACTGTCAGGTAGAAATTAAGCTGCACCTTGTGTTCTTTCAAGATTTAACTGTCGGGTAGAAATTAAGCTGCACCTTGCGTTCTTTCAAGATTTAACTGTCGGGTAGAAACCTACTAAAAAAATGAAGGTGTGTCTCAAATTCCACCCGACAATTTAAACTTGAATAAGCATCTGCCAGTTTGTCATCTGTTTATGGAATCGCTCATCTATTTATGGAATCGCTGGTCTTGATGCTGGAAGAGGCTTCGTAATAATAGCCGTCGGCTAAGATGTCGGTTGCCGTTAATTTGAAATATCCTGATTTCTTGCTCTTTGAAGAGATAAATGTGGCTATGCCGTCTGTATTGGTTACTGCTGAAACATTTCCCTTTACAAGGCCGCTCCATGTTCCATATACAACAGCATTGTTTACGGGCATGCCATTGTCACTGACTACATATACCTTTGCCGTTGCAGACGCATTCACACCGCTGTATGAAAGAGACATTGCTATATCGGAAATATACATTGCAGAAGCAGGAGGTGATGTCACTTCAATAACTGCACTTGAAGTTGCCGATGCACCCATATTGTCCGTTACCGTCAATGTAGCTGTAAAAGTACCGGCAGAAGTGTAGGTATGTGATACCTGACTGCCATAAGCAGAGGCTCCGTCTCCGAAACTCCACTTAAAAGAGGTTATTGTGCCGTCAGGATCAAATGACTCCAGAGCATCAAAGTTGACTTCAAGTGGGGCCACGCCGTTGATAGCATCTGTCGATACCACAGCCTCTGGCGGGATATTGCCATCATTATATCCATATTCTGTATAGATAAATATCTCCTTATTATCCACCAGAGCAGGAGTGTCAGAGCTGTAAACTTCAATGCCATTGGTCAGATCAATGATTTTATAGGAAAAGAGTTCAGCAGGAAGATCTGCCTTGTTGTCTGCTATGCCAAGATAGTAGCGGCTGTTTTTACCTCCGGAAGGTAGTATATCGGTGAAATCCAGTACAAAATTGCCCTCCACAGGGGTTGATGTGCCATCAAATGCATAAGGACCTCCCTGGAATGAGATCATTTCAGGGTACCATACAACAGAAGGAGAGTTCTGCGTGGTATCAGAGATCCCCAGTGTCAATCGCAACTGATTTCTTTGAGTGTGGATAACAGAGACCTCTGCAACAACAGAAGGGTTATATGCTGTTTTGGCTGTTACCCAATGAGCCCTTGAGGGAGACCACCCGTAAACTCTCCCTGAAGAAGGGCCTGCAGATACTGCTGAAGGATTTTTTAATGCATCATAGGCCATCCATGCAAAACCGCCTTCGCCCCATCCTGTCCCCCAAGAGTTGGCAATTCTAAAAGCTCCTTTTTCTCCTGAATCCACAGATCCATTACCGTTGATATCAACCCAGATATTGTCATTGTAACCTACAACTGTCATGGCATGGTATCCATTGGTGCCATTGACCCAGTACGCACAGCTCTTGCCCGCAAAGGCGTCATCAGCCGTAGTGGATGGATCGTTGGAAATTGTTTTCCACTGCCATGAGTTGATATATGTTGGAAAATTGAGGATATATCCGTTGAGCAGCATCTGCTTAACCTGAGTGATACCAGAATCAAGATGTGTGTTTGCAACATAGCCGTACTGATCGAATTTCCGGTCAATGGCATTACGCCATATGGTGCGGTCGGTACTCCATTCACGGTAATACAGGGCATTGGATGTTGAACCTACATACGGAAATTCCGGCCAAGCTGCACAGCCATGTTTTTGCCCTATTTCATATGCCCAGTAATACCATGTACCGTTGTTTCCCCCAGAATTTACCATGTTGTATGTCCATTTCGGACTCAACCGGTAAGCATCTCCACCATTTTTTGCATCCAGATCATTGGCAAAAGCATACATATAGGTCATGGCATAGTAAGTGCCGTTAAATACTCCGCATGAATTGAGACTTCCCTGGGATCTGATCGGTGGGAAATATTTCATTGAGCTGTTATCAATATAACCAGGCAGATCAGCAGCAGGAAATTCATAGTATGCACTCTCTTCCATACCTGGCGAATTCTTGGACATGGATGGGTTATCTCCTACTGTCCCTTCAATCTCTTGTCCTGTGTCAGCGATCTCAACATCTCTTTGAGAAACAGGCACTTTTCCTTGAGCCGATCTTGATTCATTTATTCTCTGAAGGGCAAGTTTGTTGATTTTTACTTTCTTGACTTTCAGCATATGTTTATTCTGCCATTGTATATCTGCCTCACTGAGTTCGGGAAGCCCCGTCATCTGTGGATCTGATGTTATATTATCCGACAAAGCCGCTGTGGGATATCCTGTCATTATAGCCAATATCAGGCATATTCCAATCAGTGCATATCGCACTGTATGGTCTGTTTGCATAATCTTTCCTCCTTTTTTTGTGTAAGTATTCATAATCACCATTAAAATTTTCACCCTTATAATCTTTTTTGGGTTCCAGCTTGTCAAAGCTATGAGATTGCCAAAAGAGTGGCTTGAAACGGACACTCCGGTAAAATATGGATGGGTTTTATTAGAGTCATGCTTGAGCAAGAACTGTACCGGAAGATAGATCTAAATCCTTCCGGCTCAAATCATTTTGCGGACTCACGGGCAAATGTCAAATCGAACAGAATATCTCTTTTAGAGAACAGTATCGTTTTAAAAAATAGATGTCGTTAAAAAAACAGATGTCGTTAAATAAGATTAATCTGATTATATCTCATAGCTATAATAGACTTTCAGAAAAGTTTTTTCGTGAGACAAACCCTTTCTCTCTAACATCAAGCGGCATTTCCACCAATTTAGTTATCTGGAACAGATATATTTCATTACACCTCATCATTTAAGGCTATTTGCGGAAAAGAATATCCCATCAATCCTGCCCTGAAATGTTGAAATTCAGGGTTTATCTCAGAAGAACAGGTATATTTATTCATGCAAATCACCTAAGCAGAACTTGTATCGGTATACATCGCTATAAATCTTCTATTTCTATTTATACGGTCTACCATCCAAATCGTAATTTCTACAAAGATAGATAAGGGCAAACCATTGAAAATGGCTGCCCTTATCTATCTTTCTTCAAAATTTTTATTTTCAGGTTTTCCTGCCATATACGGCATTTTTTTACCGAAAGAGTCTTTATTGCTTTTATTGCTTATTCACCTTTGCCCATGTATCACGCAAAGTGACGGTTCTGTTGAATACCAGATGATCTTCGGATGACTCCTTTGAATCAGCACAGAAATAACCAAGCCTCTCAAATTGATAAGCCTTCTCAGGCTGTGCATTTAAAAGGTATTTTTCAACCCTGCATCCCTCAAGTTTGATCAATGATTCAGGATTTAAATTTTTTGTAAAATCATCGTTTTCTGCCTCAGGATCTTCAGCAAGAAAAAGCCTGTCATAAAGATTAACCGTTGCCGGAACAGAGCCCTCTTGTGATACCCAGTGCAAAGTGCCTTTTACCTTTCTTCCGTCCGGTGCATCACCTCCTCGCGTGGCAGGATCATAAGTGCATATAAGCTCCACAACTTTGCCATCTTTATCCTTGATTACATCCTCGCATTTTATGAAATATGCATATCGAAGTCTTACTTCACGGCCTGGAGCAAGCCTGAAAAATTTTTTTGGGGCATTTTCCATAAAATCATCCTGTTCAATGTAAATAGTCTTTGAAAAGGTGATCTTTCTTGTGCCCATCTCAGGTTTCTGAGGATGGTTCAAAGCTTCAAGCTCTTCTGTTCCATCTTGCGGATGCAAATTTTCAATATTTTGTCTATTCATGTTTGAACTATCTTTGTCAGGCCAGTTTTCAATGGTTACCTTGAGAGGATCCAAAACAGCCATTACTCTTGGTGCAATATCATTGAGATCTTCGCGAAGACAATTTTCCAGAAGCCCCACATCAATTCGGCTCTCTTTTTTGCTCACCCCTATTATGTTGCAAAAATTTCTGATTGCTGCCGGAGTATAGCCTCTTCTGCGTATGCCGGCAATTGTAGGAAGTCTTGGATCATCCCAACCATCTACATGGTTGTTTTCCACAAGTTTTTGTAATTTGCGTTTGCTCATGACCGTATAATTAAGATTCATTCTGGCAAATTCAATCTGCTGGGGATGGCATGGAACACTTACTTCATCCAAAAGCCAGTCATACAGTGGACGATGATCCTGAAACTCCAGGGTGCAAAGAGAGTGTGTGACCCCTTCAAGTGCATCGGAAATGCCGTGTGTAAAATCATACATTGGATATATGCACCAGGCATCTTTGGTTCTTGGATGAGACATTGTCTTAATTCTGTAGATAACAGGATCGCGCATGTTGATATTTGGGGATGACATGTCAATTTTTGCCCGTAAAACATAGGTTCCATCTTCAAACTCGCCGTTCTTCATCCTCTCAAACAGATCAAGATTTTCAGCTATGGAACGTTCTCGGTCAGGGCTGTTTTTGCCAGGCTCGGTAAGAGTTCCTCTGTACTCTCTCATCTCTTCTGCTGTAAGGCTGCACACATAGGCCTTGCCTTTTTTGATCAGCTCCACCGCAAATTCATATAGGCGGTCAAAGTAGTCTGATGCATAGTAGATCTTTTCACCCCAGTCAAACCCGAGCCACTTGACATCGGAAATGATGGAGTCAATATATTTTTGATCCTCTTTGGCGGGATTTGTATCGTCAAACCGAAGATTGCACTTGCCTTTGAACTCCTGGGCAACCCCGAAATTAAGACATATCGACTTTGCATGACCAATATGTAGAAAACCGTTGGGTTCAGGCGGAAAACGGGTGATCATCTTGCCGTTGTTTTTACCCTGTTCAAGGTCTTCTGTAATTATGTTTTTGATAAAATTATTTTTTCTGTTCTCTTCTTCCATAAAGCCCCTTTATTTTTTTTCAGAATGTGTTCTTTAATATGAAATCGTAAGTCATAGTATTGCCGTTATCAAAAATATTGTCCTTTTTAGAACTTTCTGATTGTGCTGTCCATCCCCTCAAGGGTTTCTAAAATATCTATTCATAAAATAAGCCTGAAAAAATTATCATATCGTGGCAAGATTGACCACTGAATATTTAATATGCTACACATGAGAAAGTAAAACATCTTAAAAGATGTTCAAAAACAAGAATAATCAACCTTGCGTCAACTATATCCGTTATGAATGTATTACTTAAGAAGGGGCTTGCAAAAACCTGAGTTGAATAATGAAGGAGGAACAATTTATGTTATTAGAGTATATCCAAGCAGCACTATACCACGCAAAATATGAGATCCTGCCTGATGATGGCAGCTATTATGGTGAAATTCCGGAATGCAATGGTGTTTATGCTAACGCTGACACTCTTGAAAAATGTCGGGAGGAATTGAGAGAGGTATTAGAAGAGTGGGTTCTTTTTAGAGTCTATAAAAATCTTTCCTTACCATCAATTGATCAAATCGAGCTGCTGGTTAAGGAAGTTGCCTGATGCCTCCTTTTGGTCCGTTAAAAAGAAAAGATATTTTGAAATATCTTAAACTGTTAGGATTCAACGGTCCTTACTCGGGTGGGAAACACCAGTTTATGGTACTCAAAGATATTACCATACGAATTCCCAATCCTCATCAATCTGATATAGGGAAAGAACTACTGGCTCGAATTCTTCGCCAGGCTGGAATTAGTAGAAGCGAGTGGGAAAAGCTATAAGAGACTTTCATGAATTCAAATCATTTTAAAGAAAAAGAGACTTGGGACTCACCTTTCAAACTTCAATCCACCTTTCAACCCACAGGTGATCAGCCAAAGGCTATTGACTACCTTGCAGATGGAGTGCTCAAAGGAGAAAAGCATCAAGTACTGCTTGGGGTCACAGGCTCAGGCAAAACCTTTACAATGGCAAACATAATAGCTGCCGTGGGTAAACCTACTCTGGTTATTGCACCAAACAAAACCCTTGCAGCCCAGTTGTACAATGAGTTTTGTTCCCTGTTTCCCCAAAATGCGGTGGAGTATTTTGTAAGCTATTACGACTACTACCAGCCTGAAGCCTATATACCATCCAGTGACACTTACATACAGAAGGACTCTGCTATCAATGAGGTGATCGACAAAATGCGTCATTCTGCCACAAGATCTGTCCTTGCCAGAAAAGATGTGATTGTGGTGGCAAGCGTATCATGCATCTATGGTCTTGGAGCACCTGAAGATTATCTTGCATTGAGGGTTGAAATAGCTGTTAACATGGAAAAACCGAGGCAAACTCTGCTTGCTGAACTTGTCAACATACAGTACGAAAGAAATGATGTAGATTTTCACAGAGGAACATTTCGAGTAAGGGGAGATAGAGTTGAAATTTTCCCGGCTTATGAGGAGGAAAAAGCCCTGCGGATCGATTTTTTTGGAGATACTGTTGAAAGCATATGTGAAATAAATCCGATTAAAGGAGATATTTTAAATAATCTTCGCGAAACAGCCATCTATCCAGCATCGCACTATGTCACCATGAGCCAGACAAGAGAGAGGGCAGTCAAAGGGATTAACGAGGAGCTGGCACTCAGGCTTGAATATTTTTACAAAGATAATAAACTTCTTGAGGCCCAGCGTATTGAAGAGAGAACCCGCTATGATATTGAATTGATGAATGAGATTGGCTATTGTAACGGCATTGAGAACTACTCAAGGCACCTGACCGGCAGAAACCCTGGAGAGCCCCCCCCTACCCTGCTTGACTATTTTCCAGATGATTTCCTTATTTTTTTTGATGAAAGCCACATATCAGTTCCACAGATTGGAGCCATGTACAAAGCAGATAGATCAAGAAAAACAACCCTTGTAGAACATGGATTCCGCCTGCCTTCAGCAGTGGATAACCGGCCTCTTAAATTTGAGGAGTTTAAAAAAAAGGTAGCTCAGGTTATCTATGTCTCTGCCACACCGGCCGATTACGAGCTTGAAAAAGCCAAAGAGGGTTTTACCGGACAGATTGAAGAATTTGATGATTACAGAGGAAGAGTTGCCGAGCAGATTGTAAGGCCAACCGGTCTTCTTGATCCGGTTCTTAAGGTAAAATCTGCAAAAAATCAGGTTGATGATCTTTATGAAGAGATTCTCAAACGGGTGGCAGATAATGAGAGAGTGCTAGTGACCACGCTCACCAAAAGAATGGCAGAGGATCTGACCGACTATTTTGCAGAACTTGGAATAAAGGTTAAATATCTACATTCAGATATTGGTACTGTTGAGAGAATTGACATAATTCAAGATCTTAGAAAAGGAATTTTTGATGTGCTTATCGGCATCAATCTTTTAAGAGAGGGACTTGATATACCTGAAGTTTCGCTTGTCGCGATTCTGGATGCGGACAAGGAGGGGTTTCTTCGTTCTTACCGTTCCTTAATCCAGACATTTGGAAGGGCTGCCCGCAATGTAGAAGGAAAGGTTATCATGTATGCCGAAAAGATCACTCCATCTATGCAAAAGGCGATGGAGGAGACAGAACGAAGGCGTATCATTCAAAGAGAATATAACCTGAAACACGGAATTATCCCTGCGACCATCAAAAAAGAGCTCAAGATGTTTGACTACACTATGGAAAAAAAGGTCATAAACCCTGAAAATCAGGTACAGGAGATGCTTGCATCATATGGCGTAATTGAGCATAAACAAGACAAGAGTGAAGATAATCAAAAAGGTCGTAAAAAGCCATCCGGCAAAGATAGCAAAGCCAAAGATGCCAATATCAATCAGAAAAAAATAGATCTTATCATTACTTCACTTGAAAATGAGATGAAAAAGGCAGCATCTGAAATGGAATTTGAGAGAGCTGCCGAACTCAGAGACCAGATCAGGGCTCTAAAAAAAATATCAGGAATATCATAAGGTGAAGGTATTGATTGAACTTATCTTTATAAGTAGTTATAATTATCCTTAAATTCCTACAATAATCAGACTATCTTTACTTTTTAAACAACAATATTTCCTGCCTCAAAAGGAGGTACCCCCATGCCTGACAACAATCTGCCAAACAGCTCCCAATTACCTGTTTCAGACAGCGGAGAACTCTTCACTACCCTCCTTAACAAATTGATGGAGAGCACAAGCAGTGCTTCAGATTTTGAGGCAGGTCTTGCAGACATAAAAAAAATAGCATCAAATCACCTTGGTGCTCAAGGTGCGAGCCAGATAGAGATTCAAAAAGCAATTGATGATTTTATGGATAACCTGTCTGTAAATCTTAACAAAGGGGTATCGATAGAAGA
>JADGBC010000008.1 GCA_015231705.1 Desulfamplus sp.
GGTTTTAATGCTTTAAATCTGATGCGAAATGGAAAGTTGATCGAGGTTAAAATGAGAGCCTCACCTATCTGATAATATTAAGAATATTTCAAATGTCTATTTTTTTAAATCGCTGCTGAAACCCTGTTGTTCTTTTCAGAATTACTCTCTTTCTTTTCAGAGTTATCTGCACAACTTGTCTGCCTCGTAAGAGCTTCTAACAAAAGGAGCTGATGCCACAGATTCAAATCCAATTGACTCTGCAAATTCCTTTAGTTCATCAAACTCTTTTGGCTCATAGTATTTCATAACAGGAAGATGTTTTGCCGATGGTTGAAGGTACTGGCCAATTGTCAGAATTTTGCACCCATGTTGATAAAGATCTTTTATAGTCTCTTGAAGCTCCTCTTTTGTCTCTCCAAGCCCCACCATTATCCCTGATTTTACAGGGGTTGTTATAGATGTTGCGGGGATTGTTCTGGATATTGCAGTTGTTGTGGTGCTGCCAGATATGACGCTATCTTTCTCTGCTAACAGCTTTTGCTCCTTTGCTGGCAAAGATACAAGCGAAAGAGGTGATTGAAGTAAAGAGGATACTTTAGGTAAAGAGGATGATTTTTCATATCTACTGGCTCTTTGAATCAGTTCAAGAGATCTTTCATACTGAGCTTCTGGACGTACTGTTGAATAAAGAGATGGAACTGTCTCTATATTGTGGTTAAGTACATCAGGCCATGCCTCCATTACGGTATTCAAAGCCTCAGGACTTCCTTGAAAATCTGGTATCAGCACCTCGATTTTTATCCCTTGTGGAATAAAATTTCTGATCTGATTTATCGTTGCTGCAAAGTGTGATGCTCCTCCATCTTCAAGATCGTCACGAGTAACTGATGTTATCACAACATACTTTAATCCAAGCTCAAGGGCTGCTTTTGCAACTCTTGTCGGTTCACCAGGATCAAGAGATAATGGATTTCCGGTTTTGACATTGCAGAATCTGCAGTTTCTTGTGCATTGGTCTCCCATGATCATGAAAGTTGAAGTTTGTCTTGAGAAGCATTCCCACATATTGGGGCATTTAGCCTCTTGGCATACTGTATGTAGATTGGATCTGCTCAGAAGCTGCCTTACCTTTTCGTACTCAGAGCCAGTTGGAAGGTTTCTTTTAAGCCATGAAGGTTTTTGTCCTGGTTGTTTTGTTTGCAATGTTGATTTCATAGGTCGCTGCTTGTAAGTTTCTTAAAATGGTGAAGTAACTTTTCCTTTACACTTTTGATATCAATATTTTTTGCACGTTCATTTTCAAGAGAGGTCATTGATATTCCCGCCATTCCACAAGGATTTATCCAGCCAAAAGGGGTAAGATCAAGATTTACGTTCAAGGCGAGACCGTGAAAAGATATTCCCCGTTTTACAGATAATCCAATGCTGCCAAGTTTTGCATTGCTGCTTACCCCTGAGATATCAATATTATTGTTTAAATCTGAGTTGTTGTCTAAATCTGAATTGATCTCTGGAACTAAAGTGATGTTCTGTTGCAAGCTGGAACCATCAATCTGCCTTTTTTTAACCCAAACACCATGATTTTTTTTGTCTCTTAGTGCAGTGACGCCAAAATCTGAAGCAGTCCTTATCATGACCTCTTCCAGAGCATGAACAAATTCCGAGACTCCTGTTTTCTTTAGTTCAAGGTTTACAATCGGGTAGAGCACAATCTGTCCTGGGCCATGATAGGTTATATTGCCGCCACGCTCAGTCTGGATAATGGCGATATTTCTTGATTTCAAGAACTCTTCTGATACTACAAGATTTTCCCTTCCCCCACGTTTGCCAAGGGTGAAGACCGCCGGATGTTCAAGTATCAGAATTACATCATGTGCAATATCGCCATTGATTCTATCAGAGACAATTTTCTTTTGAAGCTCAAATGCCTTAATGTAATCGATCAGATTTAAATCAATAATTTCCACTGTTTTGATGAATCATTCTCTCCAGTATTTTGATTAACGTGAAAATAGATTCCCCATTTTCATGATTCTGAGCAGGCCATACAACGGTCATGAATGTTTGATCATCCTTTGAGTACCCGTTTTGACCTTTTGAAACATCATCCTCTGAGAACCGGTTTTCTGGCTGCTGAAACCTCATCAAGCCTTGAGAGCTTGGCAAGGTGAGGAGCTGACTTGAGTATTTCAGGGTTCTCTTTTGCCTCTTGAACAATCGATTTAAATGCACCAATGAATTGATCAATAGTCTCTTTTGACTCTGTTTCTGTAGGCTCAATCATAATTGCCCCATGAACAACAAGCGGGAAATAGACTGTTGGCGGATGAAATCCATAATCCATAATTCGTTTTGCCATATCCAGGGTGCTGACTCCATTATCAGCCTGAAATTTATCGGTAAATACGCACTCATGCATACATGGTCTGTCATATGGAAGATGCAGATCTTCTCTTAGACACTCCTTGATGTAGTTTGCATTGAGAACAGCAAGTTTGCTCACGTCAGTAAGGCCTTTTGCACCCATTGTAAGAATATAGGAGTAGGCTCTTACCATGATGCCAAAATGTCCGTGAAATGTAAGCATTCTGCCCATTGAATCTGGTTTGTCATATACTAAGGTGTATCTGTCATCCTTTTTTTGAACTCTTGGAACAGGCAAAAATGGTTCAAGAGCTTTTACCACAGCAATAGGACCAGATCCAGGGCCACCTCCACCGTGAGGTGTGCTGAATGTTTTATGAAGATTAAGATGGATTACATCAATACCAAGATCGCCAGGTTTGACAATTCCCATGATGGCGTTCATGTTGGCACCATCACCATACACAAGCCCCCCCTTGGCATGGACAATATCTGCAATCTCTTTGATGTTCTCCTCAAACAGCCCCAGAGTATTGGGATTTGTAATCATTATGCCGGCGGTCTCTTCATCCATTACAGCCGCCACAGCTTCCGGTGTAAGGATGCCATCTTCTCCAGAATGGATATTGATGGATTCATATCCGCAAAGTGTTGCACTGGCCGGGTTTGTACCGTGGGCAGTATCAGGAATGATGATTTTTGATCTTTGATGCCCCATTTTTGCATGATACGCATGGATTGCAAGCATGCCTGCAAGCTCACCATGAGCTCCTGCCGCAGGCTGGAGAGTAACTGCCTCCATTCCTGTAATTTCAGCAAGATACTGCTCAAGGTTATATATCATCTCAAGGGCACCCTGACACAGATCCTCATCAAGCAGAGGGTGGGCACCGGCAAATCCAGGACGGGCAGCCTGAACCTCATTGGTCTTGGGATTGTACTTCATTGTGCATGAACCCAATGGATACATACCGGAATCCACACCAAAATTCCACTGGGAAAGGCGTGTGTAATGGCGTACAACATCCATCTCGCTCAACTGGGGCAACTCAGGTGGATCAGACGTAAGTTCCGGATCAAGAAGAGACTCTTCAACATCTTGTGCCGGAATAGAGACAGCACATCTTCCTTCACGACTCTTTTCCCATAAAAACGACTCTTTAAATATAAGACCGCTTGTTGCAGTCTGGTGGGCGTTATGGCACTTCTGGACACCGCCTCTGCATGTGTTGGCAATATGTTCTTCCATCACTTCACCTCCAAAAGATAATTGATTAACCTGTAAAAAGTTTTAGAAGCTGCAATATTTTTTTTAATCATTTTAACTCCCTTGCAAGCATCTCAATATCATCTTTGGAAAAGACCTCAGTTGCACAGAAAAGGTAGTGATTTTTAAGTGTCGGATAATATTTTTCAATAGCAAGTCCTGCTACAATGCCTCTTTTTTTGACAGATTCTCTTTTTGCCTCAAAGCCGTCCGGTGCCTTGACTACAAACTCATTGAAAAACGGAGTTGCAAAGGGTACCTTGAATCCAGTCTCTTCCAGTTTTGTCTTGAGAAACATTGCTTTGTCATGGTTGGTCTGTGCAATTTTTCTGATCCCGATTTTGCCCAAAGTTGCCATATACATTGCCGCAGTCATGGCATTTAGCCCATTGTTGGAACAGATATTGGAGCTTGCCTTCTCTCTTTTGATATGCTGCTCTCTTGTTGAGAGAGTAAGAACAAAACCATCTTCTCCTCGTCTGTCCTTTGTCCGTCCGACAAGTCTTCCTGGAAGATCTCTGACATACTGTTTGCTGCTTGTCATAATTCCAAGTCCAGGGCCTCCAAACGACTGGGCAATACCAAGACTTTGGCCTTCGCCTGCAACAATATCTACTCCAAAGTGGCCAGGATTTTTTAAAAGGCCATAGGCAAGTACTTCTGTAAAAGATGTGATGAAAAATATATTTTTCTTTGTTGCAATCTCTTTAACTTTACCAAGATTTTCGATGCATCCGAAAAAGTTGGGAGACTGCACCGCAACTGCTGCAATATCATCCATTGTATCAAGTGGGGAGAGATCTGTTGTGCCGTCCGGTTTTGACGGCAGTTCGACCATCTGGTATCCGGCAGGTTCAAGGTAGGTTTTAACAATCTGCCTGTGGTGGGGATGAACCAAAGATGATATCGCAACTTTATTCTGTTTTTTCTTTTTGCGAAGGGCTATCATAAGTGCTTCAGAAAGAGCTGTTCCGCAGTCATAGTGTGACGCTGTTGCAACTTCTGTCCCCAGCAGTTCGGTTATCATGGTTTGAAATTCATAGATTCCCTGCAATGTTCCCTGGCTTATTTCAGGTTGGTACGGAGTGTAGGCTGTCATAAACTCAGAGCGTGATATAAGATAGGGAATAATTGATGGAATATGATGTGGATAGCTTCCAGCACCAATAAATACCTTATGTGATGAGGTTGACGCATTTTTTGAAGATAACTCTGCCATATGTGCATTTAGTTCCCACTCAGTCAAGGGCTGTGGCAGACACATCTCTTTTTTGACGCGATAACTCTTTGGGATTGTTGGGAAAAGATCATCAAGAGAATTGTAGCCTGTTTTTGCAAGCATCTCTTTGATATCTTGATCAGTATGGGGAAGATAACGCATGGCAATCATCCTTTCAGCATCTGAAAATATGATGCTTTATCCTTAAGGTTGTCAAGTTCAGAAAGGTTATCAGCTTTTATCTTGATAATCCATCCATCTTCATAGGGTGAGTTGTTGATAAGCTCAGGTGCTTCGGCAAGAGAGTCATTAACTGCAAAAATTTTTCCTGAAACAGGAGTATATATTTCGGAGACCGCTTTTACAGACTCGACGGTTCCAAACTGATCTCCTTTAGAGAAGGTATCCCCAATTTCAGGTACTTCAACAAAAACAACTTCACCCAACTGATCTTGTGCATAATCATCAATTCCAATAGTTACTACATCTCCGTCAACTCTTGCCCACTCATGGTCATCAGAATACTTTAAATTTTCCGGCAGATTAAGTTCGCTGAGCTCTTTCATTTGTTTTTCTCCTTGTTTGTTTTGATTTGTAATTTTCAGGCGGCTATTAACGACTTACGAGTTTATATGAAAGTCTCTGTAAGAGACTGTTTTTATGAAGACTTTCATCACTTCGATTGTGGCGGTCATCTGCCATGGAGGTTATATAAAGTTGGATATTTTACCTCTTGCTGTTCTGTGTGGCCGCACGTCATCTACAATGGTGACATTGATCTTTCGATTTTTCTCCTGCAGAACAAGTTTTGTTCCAATATCAAGTTTTCGGTCAACCAGAACAAAACCGCAGCTTATGCCCTTTGCCTTGAAACCTTCTGGTAGATCTGGTGAAGCAATGCTGTAGATTTTATTGTTATGCCAGCCTATTGCCATATCAGTGGCACAGGTAAGAACAGTTCCAATAGCTTTGCCGTTGCCGTCAATAACCTGAGAGTCAGAGCCTGCTCCAATTTTCCTTAAGTCCTGCCCGACAAACGCAAATGTGTATCTTGTACCATTCTCATTTTTGGAATTCTCGGAACTTAGAAGTGCTTCGCTGCCGATAAATGTCTTGGTAAAACCGCTTTTGTCTGAATCATATGGCAAAGCAAAACTCCACGGTGTATTGACAAATTTCCAGTTTCCCACATCCTGATGAGACAGGGGAAGAACCGAACCAGCTCTTAAGGAGTCTCTTGCACCAAGTCCGCAGGCAATAAGATTATACTCCTTTCCAGCTTCAAGTATATCTTGCCATAATTGCACAATGGCATCAGGGGATATAAACATTTCAAAGCCAAATTCCCCTGTATAACCAGATCTCGATAGAAGCAGAGGAGTTCCGTTTTTTAGTCTTGCTTTGGAATCCGCACTCAAATCTCCTTTAAAGGAGAAATAGGGCATTTTTTCAAACAGGGTATCAGGGTTATGAAGGACTTTTTTTAAAATTTTTGCTGAATTTTTGCCCTGAATATCCATTTTTGATACTTTTTCGGATAAATCAGTGACTGTTACCTCTACAGGTCTCTCATGGCCTGCAATCAGGGAGCTTTTGTGATTTTGAAAATGGCTCGCAACAGTTGTGCCCATACCGGCATTTACACAGACCATGTAGCTTGTCTCATCAAACCTGTAAACAATCGCATCGTCAATCACATGGCCTTTTTCATTGAGGATCGCACCATAAACACATCTTCCATTTTTAAGAGAGTCAAGATCTCTGGTATGGCAAAGTTGAAGTAGATTTAAAGCATCTTTTCCTGTAACCATAACACAGGCCATATGACTGGTATCAAAAATTCCGGCAGATTCAACCACTGCAAGATGTTCAAGTTTTACTCCGGTTTCATACCAGAGTGGCATATCAAAACCGCCAAAATTTGCCATATTGGCACCATTTGCTCTGTGCCAACTGTTAAGCTGAGTTGTTTTCAGTGTAGTTTCCATAAGTAATTTCCTGTTTTTTTAAACTCTAAATCATGATCGTCTCGTAAAAAGGCATTTTTTTAAATGCGTCATAAATAACCGGCACGGCCGGAGCGAGGTATTGCTCTTGGCCACGACGAAGAATGAAAGTCCGATGATTACTGCCATTTAAAGAGACTTTCACATAAAATTTAGATAGTTATGACTCGTAAAAAGTTCCTGTTCAGGACTTTTTACGGGAGAATCAATCATGACTCTCTCGTAAAAAAAATCGATGCTCAATGTCGGTTGTAAAATTCAATGTCAGCTATAAGATATAAGGAACCATAAGTTTATAAGATTTATAAACCACAAAAGTTTCAACAGAACGGATTCCTTTTACCTTGGATATCTCATCTGTATAAAATTCCAGAAGCCCAAACCCCTCATTAAACAGAACCAGGACAATAAGATCATATCTTCCAGTAACAACTGTAGCCGAAATTACACCTCTGAGCTTGGATATCTCTTCACCTTTTTCCACAAGGTTTGTTTCAGAAAGCTTTATGCCAATAATAACTATTTTGTGGCCAGGAAGAGATGAAGGATCGAATAACCCGCAGATATCAAGCACATTTTCCTCTTTGAGTTTTGCTACTCTTGTCCTTACGGTATTTTCGGTTACATTTAGTTTATCCGCTATGCTTTTGAAGGATTTTCTTCCGTCTTTGAGTTCCTTTATTATTTCAATATTAATATCATCAATTTTCATAGAGTGTTGAGATCCATTTTAATAAGGGTTTAGATCCTACTTTAAAGGCTTTGATACAGCTATCTTAGGAGACTTTCACATAAAAGAATCAATGAATGTTATTCATAATTTGATCAATTAATGTATTGCAGTGCAAAAGTCAAATAAAAATTAAATAAATTTATGAAAACATCAAAAACAAGATTGAAAAAAATTGTTTTTCATCAAATTTACTGTTATTGTCAGTGTGCAATATATAATATACTCAAAATCGACACCTATCGATTCCTAAGGCCTTTTCAACACAGTCTGAATCAGGATATTCAGGATGAAAGGATTTACAGGATAAACATCTTGTCCATCCTGTAAATCCTGGCCATCCTGATTCAGACAGATGAAGATTTGCCTGTAAATGATAGCAAGGTGTCGTTTTTGAGAATATAGAAGAGGATTCTTTTTAAAGATTTAAAATCAGAACGGAATTGAAAAAGGAGATTTATAATATCATGACACAAAAAACAGACGCACAGCAGACTCAAAGCGATCTGAACAGAATAGGCAGAAAAGTTGTTGTTATTGGAGCTGGTCCTGGCGGATATGTAGCGGCATTAAGGGCAGCAGCCCTTGGCGGAGAGGTAACAGTCATAGAAAAGGAGCATCCAGGAGGTACCTGCCTGAACTGGGGCTGCATCCCCTCAAAAATAATGAAAACTTCGGCCGATACTTATATGAAAATAAAGGAAGCCAATGAATTTGGAATTAAATTTGATGGCACTGTGATACCTGACATGGCTTTGATAATGGCCAGAAAACAACGTATTGTTGAAACCCAGCGTAAGGGGATTCTATCTTTGCTTCAACATGCAAAAGTCTCGTTTGAACAGGGTAGAGGGTATATAAAAGGTGAAGGCATAGTCGCTGTCATTAATAGTGACAAGGATGGCAATGAACATGAAAAGGAGATTCAGTTTGATGCTCTTATAATAGCAACTGGTACTGCACCTCTAAATATTCCTGCGTTCCCGTTTAACGGTGATTCCATTCTGTCAAGCAATGATCTGCTTAATTTAAATGAAATTCCCAAGTCCATAGTAATTGTAGGTGGCGGAGTGATTGGATGCGAGTTTGCCTGTATTCTTTCTGCTTTGGGTTCAAGTGTGACTGTTGTTGAAGCGATGTCAAGACTTTTACCTCTTCCGAGTGTTGATGAATCCTGCTCTGTTATCCTTCAAAGAGAGATGAAAAAACGAAAAATAAAACTGATTACAGATCAGGTTGTTGAAAAAGCTGAAAAAAAAGATGGCAAACTTATTGTTACGCTTGGAATTTCTCCATTTGTCGATAAGGTCAAGATCGAAAAAATGGTAAAGTCTGGAAGCAAGCCTCATGTAATTGAGACAGATAAAATGGCTGTATGTATTGGTCGATCTCCACTTTCTGCCGATCTGGGACTTGAAAATATCGGCCTTAAAGCTAACGAAAAAGGCTGGATTGAGGTCAATGATAAGATGGAAACCACAATCTCGGGAGTTTATGCTATTGGGGATATTCTGGGGCCTAATCACATCATGCTTGCACATGTGGCATCTCATGAAGGTATGGTTGCAGCCGCCAATGCCATGTCTGACAAGAGTATGGAAGGATCTGATGCTGTAAAGATGAATTACAATGCAGTACCCGGGGCTATTTTTACCATGCCTGAAATAGGCAATGTCGGATTGACAGAGAGAGAAGCGGCAGCTCAAGGGCTTGATTTTACATCTTCAACAGTAAGCTTTCGTACCCTTGGAAAGGCTCACTCCATGGGAGAGATTGCAGGTGAGGCCAAAATTGTGGCAGATAGAGCAACAGGAAAGGTGATAGGGGTTCATATTACAGGGCCTCATGCAACAGATCTTATTGCAGAAGGAACCCTTGCTGTCAACCTTGGGCTGACAGTCTCTGATATAGCTCGTACGATTCATGCCCATCCGACACTTTCTGAAATAATGTCAGAAGCAGCTTTGAAAGGCACTGACATGGCAGTTCATGGATAGCTTTTATGAATTTAAAAAATATCTCATGGTTATTTTGGGATAATCTTAATAATTTTGTTGGTATATCGTCTTCATAGTTATTCATGGAGAAGATATCAGATTGATATTGTTGCTTATCGATAGATCCTTTAAAATCGTCGTAATATCTTAAAGAGTCTTTACTTTATCCTCATCTTCATATACAGAATAAAAAAATTCTGTTATCAGAATATAATTTTTTTTATTCATTTATAACCACTATGTTTTTAAAATTTTCAGGAGACTTAACAAATGAAGAAAAATTTGACCGTACTATTTATGCTGAGCATCTGGTTTCTTTTTTTTACTGCCAACTCTGTTCTAGCCGCAGATATTAATCTTGCACAGAAATCCACTTTAGAAAGCATTCTTAAAAAAGGAGAGCTTAGAGTTGGTTTTGAAGCAGGGTATATGCCGTTTGAAATGACCGACAAGAATGGAAACTTTGTGGGTTTTGATATTGACATTGCCAAAGAGATGGCAAAGGCAATGGGAGTGAAATTTGTCCCTGTAAATACTGCATGGGATGGGATTATTCCATCGCTGATTACAGATAAATTTGACATCATAATGAGTGGTATGACAGTTACTCAGGATAGAAACCTGAAGGTAAGTTTTGCAGATCCCTATATCATAGTTGGACAGACCATTCTTCTTAATAAAAAACATGAAGGGAAAATTTTATCATATAAAGACCTGAATGATGCAAAGTATATTGTGACATCAAAGCTTGGCACTACAGGTGAATCTGCTGTAAAAAATAAAATTCCCAAAGCAGTTTACAAATCCTTTGAAACAGAAACTGAAGGTGCTTTAGAAGTTATTAATGGTAAAGCGGATGCGTTTGTCTATGACCTTCCTTACTGTGTTGTATTTATGGCCAACCAAGGAGAAGGAAAGGTTGTCTTCCTAGATCAACCTTTTACTTTTGAACCATTGGCATGGGCTATCAACAAAGGCGACCCTGATCTACTTAACTTTCTCAATAACTTCCTAAGACAGCTTAAAAATGATGGCAGATATGACGTTATATATAATAAATGGATCAAATCTACTGATTGGATTAAAAATGTTCAGTAGGTTTTAAGAAAACTTCTTAAGATCAGAAGAGATACTGCTGAAAGAAGGATAACCGGTCAGTTATTCTAGATTCTTACTTTTGATTGTCTTGTTGTATTGACAAGATAATCAAAAAATATTTTTGGTTTTGGCTTGTCCAGTTTAGGTCGCTTGCAATAGTGCAATACAGCTATTCTTCTTACTATCAAATGGTAAGTGTAGCTTTTTATTGGAGTAAGTGGGATATTCTTTCTGCGACTGCCTTAAATCAATAGAGTCAATCATTGGCCGGTTTTAATCAAGATTGTCAATCAGAACTCAGAAATTATGCAAGGTTAATGATACAGGAGTTGTGCTAACTAATGGATTCATCAACATCCCTTCTTCAAAAACAACAAGCAAGATCCTATTACCTATGGGTAGTGGTCTTTTTTTTAATTATATCAACCTTTATTGGGGGGCTTTACTACTGCACATTAAAGATTGACTATACATGGAGGTGGTTTCGTGTACCGCAATACTTCTTCTACCACGAGAATGTACCGGTTAAAGCAGAATATGGCGGAACAGTTGATTCAATTAAAAGCACTGACGGCAAGACTATAATACAGATCAATGGTGACGATGGAGAGAAACATGAATACGCCACCCCCTCAATTGATATCAAAGTATATGAAGGAGATCTTGTCTTTGCAGGCGACACCCTTGGTTCATACAAACGCTGGCGAATCGGAATTCTGCTTCAGGGTTTGTGGCTTACGCTGTATGTAAGTTTTATAGCTATCTTATTTGGTATAGTTCTTGGTCTTTTTACAGGTCTTGCACGCATCTCTTCCAACCCCGCCTTTAAATGGCTTGCCATAACTTATATTGAGATTGTTCGCGGCTCACCTCTCTTAGTACAGATTTTTATCTGGTACTTTGTTCTTGGAACCCTGGTCAACACAATGCTTTCTAGTTACGATATATCCCAAATTCCGCCATTGTGGTTTGGGGTAGCCTCCCTTGCTACATTTACTGGTGCCTATGTAGCTGAAATTGTGAGATCTGGTATTCAGTCCATACACCGCGGTCAGACCGAAGCCTCACGCTCTCTTGGTATGACTTATGCCCAGAGTATGTATCACGTTATACTTCCCCAGGCATTCCGCAGAATTCTTCCCCCCCTTGCCGGCCAGTTTATCAGCCTTATCAAAGACTCTTCACTGCTTGGCATTATTGCCATACGGGAGCTTACCAAGGCAACACGGGAAGTTGTAACAACAAGTCTTCAGCCATTTGAGTTATGGTTTGTATGTGCTCTTCTTTATCTTGTATTGACCTTTACTCTTTCAATGCTCCTGCAGTATCTTGAAAAAAAGACAATGTATTCATGAAATAAACCATCATGACCGGACTTTAGTCACCCCCAATCATGAAAATTAGAGTCCATTTTCATAGTAAACGATTATGTGTGCTCTTGCAAAAGACAATGTTTTTTAATGAAGACCAATTAATCTGGATCGTTTACGGTTTTAATATAAAAGAAAAAGATCACGCATGGTTGGCAATATTACAGATCTACGACCATGCGTCTCTGCCTTAAAGGATGATTTAGTATGATAGATGTCACCAATATATATAAAACTTTTATGGTACCACACAGAGTCAATGCATTAGTGAATGTCTCGGCAAGTATCGCCAAGGGTGAGGTGGTAGTAGTCATTGGCCCATCAGGATCAGGGAAAAGTACATTTCTAAGATGTCTTAACAGGCTGGAAACTGCTGAACAGGGACATATTCTCATTGATGGTGTTGATATCTTGCATCCTAAAACAGATATCAATAAGGTAAGAGCAGAAGTGGGTATGGTATTTCAATCGTTTAACCTATTTCCTCACAAAACAGTCAGGGAAAATGTTAATCTTGCCCAGAATGTAGTGCGAAAACGCTCAACTGCAGAGTCCGATGAAATAACCATGACCCTGCTGAAAAAAGTTGGAATTGCAGATAAACAGAAGGTCTATCCAGATCAGCTTTCAGGTGGACAGCAGCAGAGAGTAGCCATTGCAAGGGCACTTGCCATGAATCCAAAGGCGATATTATTTGATGAACCCACATCGGCACTTGACCCTGAGATGATAGGAGAAGTTCTTGATGTCATGAAAACTCTTGCAAAAGAAGGCATGACAATGGTTGTAGTCACACATGAAATGGGGTTTGCCCGAGAGGTCGCAGACAGGGTTATATTCATGGATGAAGGAAAAATTCTTGAAACAGGAACACCAGAACATTTCTTTACAAACCCTAGCCATGACAGAACAAAGCTTTTTCTAAAACAGATCTTGTAATTAATCACTTCGCAAATTTTTTTTATCAAAGTTATATTTTGTATGTTTTGCTATTATGACTCACGGGATACAACCTAATGCATGAAAATTAAGATCTCTAACCCTATTTAAAATTTGGGGAAAGGATCGGTAGTGCACCACATCATTCGAACAGATGATATGTTTTCTCTGGAGACGTTTTTAAGGCTAAGGAGAAAATGTTGCAGTTTCAGTTAATAAAAATAGATTTCCCAGGTTGCTAAAATGATGGATGACCAGAATAGAGATAAGCAGATCATTGAATTGACCGCCAAAGTTGAGAAGCTTCAGTCACAAAAGGATCTGCTTTTAAAAGAGCTGAATCAGACTGAAGAGGCTCTTGAAGCAACTGTTAGTATGTATGCAAGATACTTTCCCCCTATACTTGACTATATACAGGATCAAAACGACTCTTTTATATCTGCAACCAGAGAGCTCGGCTTGGCACTTAAGAATGGTGAGCCAAAATCAAGAATTGAGACTCTTCTTACTCGCGTTCAGACTGAAATGCTCAAAGATGGGCCCGATACGGATGGAAAAGAGAAGTCTTCATTCATTTCAGGTCTGCTCAAGGGATCTGAGGGTGGAGATCTCTATCTTGAAAATTTTAAACAGGGATATATTGAACTTGTCAATGTTCTGAAGGAGACTATTGACTCTGCCTACACTCCTAAGCTGAACCAGATTGCAGCTGGTATTCTTTCTGCAAATAGTTTTGATGTTGTCACTAAATTGAGAGACCACCTTTTTATACTTCTCCAGCAATACATCTACAATGTTGGATCTGACAGGGAAAAGATAACAGCTTTTGTAAAGGAGATTGTAAGAAGAATTGTTCAGATTGAAGCAGGTATTACAAATACATATGAACATACACACACCACTGTCCAGGCAAATGAAGAGTTCGGGAGTCTTTTGAACCGTGAAATAGGTGATTTAAGAAACAGTGTTGATGTCTCAGAACGTCTTGAGGATTTGAAAACTCATGTCTCGCAAACTCTCTCCTCAATTGAAATAGCATTAAAGGAGAAAACTGCCAAAGACAAAGCTGTTAAAATAATATCAGAAAAAAACCGATCTGATTTTCAGGTAGGGTTTTCCAGATTAAAAAAAGAGCTGGATCAGGCTATACGTCACTCTAAAGACCTTGAAATAAAACTGAACCAGGATCCCTTAACCAAGGTCTATAACCGAAGGGCATATGTTAAACGGGTCAGCAGTGAGATGGAGCGTTTTCTGCGATATAAGACACTCTTTTCAATACTTGTGATTGATATTGATTTTTTTAAAAAAGTCAATGATACCTATGGACATGCCATTGGTGACAAATGCCTTCAGGAAATAACTAAGCGGACAACTCCAGTTCTTCGTAAGAATGACATGCTTGCAAGATATGGTGGGGAGGAGTTCGTTGTCATCATGCCAGAGACTGACAGCCAGGGGGCAGCGATTGTTGCAGAAAAAATAAGGAAGAATATCGAAAAGATCGAATTCATATACAAAACAGATACCATCCGAATGACTGTAAGTATCGGGGTCTCCGAGGTCAGAGATGGGGATAAATCACATGAAACTGTTTTTGAGCGTGCAGATGCAGCATTATACAAAGCCAAAAATGAAGGTAGAAATAGGGTGATGGTTTTATAGCTGCTTATTTACATTTGAACAACCTGAGTAGAACATAATAAGATCCAGATTTAACAAAAAACGGAACCAAATTGAATAGGAATAACAGAATTGAATATGGAGCTGAAAAAACGTGATAGCATCTGATATAATATCCATTGACAAACTATTGAGCCATCCAAAAATTGAAACCGCTATTGCAGATATTAATAGCGAAACTATCGACAGAAGAGCCTTTGTCCCACAAAAATGCCGAGTTTTCTCAAATGGGTTCATATCACTTCAGGATCAGCCCCAATATCAGTTTCCTATCAACCGTGAAGCTAAAAAACAGTTGCCAGACATAATTCACAATCATGTACAGAAATTGATTCCTGGATTACCAGATAATAAGGATGGTCATAGAGCTTTTTTAAAGAAGAGAAATATTGGTATTGTATTTTCTGGTGGGCCTGCTCCAGGAGGTCACAATGTGGTCGCCGGTATTTTTGATGCTGCAAAAAAAGCAAACCCTGAATCACAGATATTTGGATTTATACTGGGGCCGGAAGGGATACTTGAAAACAGATATGTGGAGATAACATCGGAATTAGTGAATACCTACCGGAATATGGGGGGATTCACCATGATAAAAACCGGAAGGTCAAAGATAGATTCAAAGATCAAGATGACTCTCTCCAGAGAGACCTGTCAGGCTCTCAATATTGATGCACTTGTAATTGTTGGAGGAGATGACTCAAACACTAATGCCGCATTCCTTGCCCAGGCACTTAAAATTGATGGAATTCAGGTGATTGGCATTCCAAAAACAATTGATGGAGATATTCAGATCAGCACGGAAGATGGCGAAACGCTTTGTGCTATTTCATTTGGTTTTCATTCTGCTGCAAGAGCATTTTCCCAGAACATAAGCAATCTTTGTACTGACGCAAGCTCTGACCTTAAATACTGGCATGTATGCAAGGTCATGGGAAGAGTGGCAAGTCACCTTGCCCTGGAGGCAGCTCTGCAGACACATGCAAACCTCACCCTTATCGGAGAAGATCTGGCTGATTATGTTGACAAAGAACGTCTTAAAAAAGCTGATGAAAAGGGAGAGGTCGATTATACTGCCTATGGCATGACTTTGCGTCACCTGTCACGCATGATCTGTGATGCAATTGTGAAACGGGCGGCAAAGGGCAAGAATTACGGTGTTATGATCATCCCTGAAGGTGTTCTTGAGTTCATAAATGAAATTCAGATATTCATAATAAAACTCAACACCATTATTGCCCAGTATAATCAGATATATGATCTTGACTTTCACACCACATTTCACGCCCTTGATGCTAAACTTGAATATCTGCGCAGGCTTTCAAGGGGTATCACTGAAAAACAGGCTTCTCCTATCTGGAATGCCAGAGATGATGAGCTGTTCAATGATCTTCCCTCCTTTTTTCAGGAGGGTCTTCTTGTAGAACGGGATACTCACGGCAATTTTCAGTTTTCCCAGGTGAATACAGAAAAGATCATAATGGATATGGTGGGTGATTATCTCCATATTCTCAAGGAGAAAGGGGAGTATAAGGTTGGAATAGAAGAGAGCAGATTTCACTATTTTATGGAAAGGGCAAATCTTGATCATGATCTTGTGGGGAAAACTATTTTCAGAAATTACAAGGAAGATCGTTATTATCTGATCAAAAAAAATATCATCTCCGTAAAAACTTTGAAACAGGTTCTAATTAACGCGGGTATAATAACTAATAATGAAAAAGTGCCGGAGTCTGTACTGACGATATTTAAAAAATCTGTTCCAAATTTCAAGACACAAAGCCATTTTTATGGATATGATGGCAGAGGTAGCAATCCAACAAAATTTGACTGCAATTATACTTATAATCTTGGGCTTACAGCTTTTTCTCTTATTGCCAACGGTGCTACTGGTCAAATGGCAGTCATAAAAAATCTGGAGCACAATTTGGATACATGGGAACCCCTTGGAATTCCAATAGCCAGATTGATGCACCTTGAAGAGAGAAAAGGAAAGCTTACCCTTGTTATGGAAAAAAATGTTGTGGATACCAATTCAAACGCATTTAGAATTTTAAAAGCAATGCGTGAAAAGTGGCTTGCTGCGGATCATGGAGAGGATCATTACAGAAAACCTGGTCCTGTTCGGTTCAGGGGCAAAAGCGAAGAGGACAGGCCTTTGACTCTTGTGCTCAATTCCATATCTTTGCCGCCAAGCAAATAACCGGCACGGCCGGAGCGAGGTATTGGCTCTCGGCCACAACGAACAATGAAAGTCCCATGATTGCTGCTAATTCAAGAGACTTTCACATAGAAGAAGGCTTTGTTCTCAAGCTTTTTTTAAATGCTGAGCCATGAATATCAGCCGCAATATGGACAGGACTTTTACCAGAGATCGGATCCCAGCCTGCTGGATTGGCTGTACAAAAAAATTGTACTTCAAGACCATATCTGATCTTAGCCTCTTCGGCATCAAGCCCCTCAATCTTTTTTGCAGCATCCCAGGTGGCTCCACATGGGGCTCCACGAATCACATCTGCTTTTTCAACCTTTCCGTTATTGATGGTTAGATCAATTTCAGGAGCACCAAACATCTCTCCATAGTCACCAAGGCTTTCGTGCCTTGCAAGCATACAACAGGTTGACGGTGTGAAGACATCTCCCTCGGTTATTTTTCGACCTGATGCCACAATAGGAATACCATCTTTCTGGCATAACCGTGCCAGATCTGTTGAAAGATCCAGATGTTTTAAATAGTCCAGCACCAGATCAGCATCAATATGGGTTGGCAGATATTTTGATGTATTGTCAATAAGATCGGGAAGATTTCCTTCAATATCAATAACCTCAAGTACAAACTTATCCCTGCCAAACCTTTTGATCCCCGCAATTTTACTCATAGCAGATCCATTCTGTTGAAATACCAGTATTTTCTGCATGGTTAAAACCCCAGATCTTCGTTTATAAGGACAATTTTGACTCGTTTTGCCGGAAAACATTTATCTGTAATACTCCAGGTATTGCATATTCTGTTGGGAGACTTGCAGTCATGGCAGAATCCTGTCTGGCTGCATGGAGTCTTTTTATCCAGATTCATTGTGTTAACAGGGGCTGCATAGTTTTTGATTCTGTACATTGCATCGTCAAGGTCAAAACAGATTTTATTTCTTCCCACAAGTATGATTACATGTTTTGGGCCAAATGTGATCGCTCCAATTCGGTTACCTATCATATCAAGATTAACTAACTTGCCATCTTCGGTAATTGCATTAGTTCCTGTGACAAAAAGATCCACAAGTAGGGATTGCCTTCTAAGTGCCATCTGCTCTTCAACAGGTATTGTCTTGTCAAACGTATTTATAACCTGATAACGCTCATCATCTTTTAAAAGATGAAAAAGACCTGTAGAGATAAAAGTCATGGAACCACCCCATGAGATAGACTTAACTTCAAGAGAAGGCAGAATCTGATTTATTACCGTCTCTTTGGCATCGTCGGCATTCTGTGCAATGAATACCTCAAAATTATTATCCTCCAGATTTTCTTTAACTTTTATCAAACGGTGGTTCCAGTAATTTAACTGCGGATTTTTCATTTTATTTTTACTCTCCATTGTCATTATTCTTTTGCGTTTTCTTAGTGATTGACATATTTTTGACTCGCATGATACTGAATAGGGCGTTGTTAGTGTCAATAATGTTTAAATGCAATATTCTCATTCTAAGAAACGTCCATGGCAGACAGCCGCATCAATCGAAAAATGAAAATTTCTATAAAAAAGCCTTATTGATACTTTTTGCGTAGGATTAGAAGCTAATGTTACGTAATATCATTGATACTAAAGTATTTACATGGTTATGCAAATTCCAGATACGTTGATTTGCTGTATCCATTGATTAACACCACTTTATGAGGTTAATTTTTATCTTATATCAGTGCTAAAATCAACTCTTATGCAAAGCATAAAATTTTTAGCTCCAGAGATTGTTTGTGGTGAACATGACAGTGATGGACGGCAGCAGAACTTTTGACTCATGAGACTTATAGAACAATTTTGATAAATTAACTACCTGGAACACTCTATAAACATAGTCAAATCATGGGTAAAAACAGATTATTCAAAATCCTAAAACAAATCCATAAGGAGGTTTTTCTATGAAAAAATATGTAGGTGCAGTGGATCAGGGTACTACCAGTACAAGGTTTATTATTTTCGACCACGATGGCAATATTATTGGGGTTGATCAGAGGGAGCATCGCCAGATATTTCAAAAACCTGGCTGGGTAGAGCATGATCCCATGGAGGTCTGGGGTAATACAGCGGCAGTTATTCGCGGTGCCCTTGCAAAATCAGGAATTGCAGGGGATGAGCTTGCTGCAATTGGTATAACAAATCAGAGAGAAACTGTGCTTGTCTGGGACAGGCGTACAGGCAAGCCCTTTTATAATGCAATTGTGTGGCAGTGTACCAGAACTGATGAGATCTGTCAGAAACTTATAAAAGACGGGGGGCAGGATCGGTTCAGGGCAAAAACCGGTCTGCCTGTGGCTACATATTTTTCAGGACCCAAAATAAAATGGATATTAGACAATGTTCCGGCAGCAAAGGAAGCTGCACAAAAAGGGGACGCTCTTTTTGGAACTATGGATACGTGGATGATCTGGAATCTTACAGGTGGCGTAAAAGGCGGGGCTCATGTTACTGACGTAACCAATGCCAGTCGTACAATGCTTATGGATATTTCAACATTAAAGTGGGACAGCCAGATTCTTGATATCTTGGAGATACCTGTTTCAGGGCTTCCTGAGATCACACCTTCATCTGATAGTAGAACATGGGGCACAACCGGAAATGAGGGCCCATTAGGTGCTCAAATTCCAGTTTGTGGAAACCTCGGAGATCAGCAGGCAGCTCTTTTTGGTCAGACCTGTTTTGAGCCAGGAGAGGCTAAAAACACCTATGGAACCGGGTGTTTTCTGCTACTTAACACTGGAAATACACCAGTTCAATCAAAGCATGGACTCTTAACTACACTTGGCTACCAGATCGGTCAAAATAAACCTGTGTATGCACTTGAAGGGTCGGTTGCCATGGCCGGTGCATTGGTTCAGTGGATACGAGATAATCTCCAGATGATCCGTGAGGCCCCAGAAATTGAAATTCTTGCCTCAGCAGTCAAGGATAATGGTGGTGTTTATTGTGTCCCTGCATTCTCAGGTTTGTTTGCACCTTACTGGCGATCTGATGCCAGAGGGGTGATTGTCGGACTGACCAGATATGCTAACAGACATCATATCGCAAGAGCAGTTCTTGAAGCAACTGCCTATCAAACCAAAGACATTGTGGATGCCATGAATTTAGATTCAGGTGTGGATCTTACAAGGCTGAAAGTAGATGGAGGTATGGTTGAAAACAGGCTGCTGATGCAGTTTCAGTCTGATATCCTGAATGTGCCGGTTATCCGTCCAATGGTAGCAGAGACAACAGCTCTTGGTGCAGCCTACGCCGCAGGTCTTGCTGTCGGCTTCTGGAGCAGTATTGAAGATCTTAAAATCAATTGGTCAGTCCACTCAACCTGGAGTCCAGACATGGATGAAAAAACCAGATCAGAAGGGTATACCGGCTGGAAAAAAGCAGTTGAAAAAACTCTTAACTGGATAGATCCTAAGTGATCACAGTATGGATTGCAATCAGTTTTAATACTTGACAAATAATAGAGTGTGTATTAAGCAGAGTGATCATGAACGTTGATATGTGAACAAAAAAGTTGGTATGTGAACATCTATTTGCTACGCTCTGCCATGTTGAAGGGAAAACTAAAGATAAGTGATTTAAAGATCTTTGTGAACTTGCTTGAACAGTTGGCGTGAATCTCTTTATACTTTATGTGAAAGTCTCTTGAATTGGCCGTAGTTATGGGACTTTCATTTTTCGTTGTGCCCATCAGGGCATGGCCGTTATTGTAGGCAATTTTTCCATTTTCATATGGAAATTCGGCATAAAAAAAGCAGCAGATTGTTTATGCCGAGCTGTACTATTGTTCTTTCAAGGTTTGCTTGTCGGGTAGAAAAATACTTGAAATCGTGAATTGCTTTGAAATCCACCAGACAGTTTAAACTTGAAGAACCAAATTGTTTAACAAGAGAAATGTATATATCGGAATAGACAGCACTCAAAACAAACAGTACTCACGAAATAATGTAAAGGGAGAGAATACATGGGATTATCCCTTAAGAATATGCAGAAAAAAGTGGATGGGGAAATTCACCTGACAGATATTAACCTGGACTTTGAATCTGGTTCCCGCAATGTTATTCTGGGCAGGACATTATCTGGTAAAACATCCCTGCTGCGACTCATGGCAGGCCTGGATCGACCCACAAAAGGTCAGCTGTTTCTGGACGGCAAGGATATTACAGGTATGTCAGTTAGAAAACGAAGTATTGCAATGGTCTATCAACAGTTTATAAATTACCCCTCTTTTACCGTATATGATAACATCGCATCTCCTTTGAAGGTAAGTAGGATGGATAAAAAGGAGATTGACCGTAGGGTTCAGGAGGCAGCTCATATGCTTCATCTTGAAGATATGCTAGATCGACTCCCGTCCGAACTTTCAGGCGGACAGCAGCAGCGCACTGCAATTGCAAGAGCCATTGTACGGGATGCTGAACTTCTCCTTTTAGATGAACCCTTGGTAAATTTGGACTACAAGCTGCGAGAAGAGCTTCAGATTGAACTCCAGGAGATATTTAAAAAACGAGAATCAATTGTTGTATATACTACCACTGAGCCGGCAGAGGCTCTGATGCTCGGAGGAAATATTGTAGTGCTTGATGAGGGCCGAGTTCTTCAAACTGGCTTAACCCCTAATGTTTATCATCACCCTGCCACCACAAAAGTGGCAGAGGTCTTCAGTGATCCTCCTATCAATTATATAAGTTGCAATTTAAAAGATAGTCAGATACAGCTTGGTGGAGGAGTTGCGTTTCCCCTTTCCGGTCACTTGAAAACTCTGAGTGACGCTCATTACAAGTTGGGTGTTCGTTCCAACCATTTCTATCTCAAAAGAAAAAATGATGAAGATATAAGATTGACTGTAGAAGTGGAGCTAGCTGAGATCAATGGCTCTGAAACCTTTATACATGCTGATTTCAATGGTGAAAGAATTGTGATCCAGGAGGTTGGAATTTACTCCAGAAAAATCGGGTCTGAGATTGAAGTTTATGTCAACCCATCCCGTTTTTTTGTTTATTCTGATACCGGACAGCTTGTGATTTCCCCTTCCTGAAAATTTCTCATCTTAAAAGGACGGTTATGGCACAGATTAATTTAAATAAAATTGCACATAGTTACATGAAACACCCAACAGGTGACTCTGATTATGCCCTCAAGCTTATTGACAACATATGGGATGATGGAGGTGCATACGCACTTTTGGGCCCTTCCGGGTGTGGTAAAACCACACTGTTAAACATAATATCCGGACTCTTGGTACCAAGTAAAGGTCGAATCCTGTTTGACGGTAAGGATGTAACAGATTTGCCGCCGGAAAAACGTAATATTGCTCAGGTATTTCAATTTCCGGTACTATATGACACCATGAGCGTGTTTGATAATCTGGCTTTTCCGCTGCGAAACCGTGGCTTTGACGAAGTTTCTGTAAAAACAAGGGTACTTGAAATTGCTGAGATTCTTGAGCTGACACCGTTTTTGTATAAAAAAGCAGCTGGCCTTGCAGCAGATGCCAAACAGAAGATATCCTTAGGTCGGGGTCTTGTCAGAAGTGATGTTGCAGCCATTCTGTTTGATGAGCCACTTACTGTTATTGATCCAAACCTGAAATGGCAGCTTCGCTGTAAACTTAAAGAGATTCATGAACAGCTAAAACTTACTCTGATCTATGTGACTCATGACCAGGTAGAAGCCTTGACTTTCGCAGATAAGGTTGTGGTTATGTATGAAGGAGAGATTGTCCAGATCGGTACACCTCAAGAACTGTTTGAAAATCCGAGCCATAAATTTGTTGGATATTTTATTGGCAGCCCAGGAATGAATTTTCTTCCCTGTAAGATTGATGGAAATATCGCTGTTATTCAAGATTCTCATGGAGTGATGATCAAAAATAGCACAAGTACACAAAGTATTGGCATTCCATTGAATGATTCTTTGTCTTCTCTTGCATCAAAAGCCTCGGGTCAGCTTGAACTTGGTATTCGCCCTCTATATCTCAAGGTTCATTCAAGTGCAGTTAAAGGCGGGCTCAAAGCAAAGGTAAAGGCATTACAGGATCACGGGAACTTTAAGATCATTACAGTCACCCTGGCTGGTCATACCCTGAAAGCAAGGCTTGATGAACAAGATAATATTGGTAATGAAGAGGTCTGGCTCGAATTTCCTGTTGACTGGATCCGTTTTTTTGCCAAAGAGCGACTCTTAAAATAATAAGTTATGTTAGTACTACCCTTGACAAATAAGGGCTTTACGTGGTGATTAGAATTTTAAGAGTGTGTATTGTAATATAATCTTCGTAATATCACATAATAATACAGTGCCAACCACAGAGGGTTATCTATATAGATAAGAGTAATGGTTTGGGCCCTTTGTAAGAATATAAAAAGGAGTCTTTAATATGAATAAATGGGAAGATAACAAAGCCTGGTTTCTAGTGTTGCCGGTGTTTGTCATTGTCGCATTCAGTGCCATCATCCCTTTAATGACGGTTGTCAATTATTCCATTCAGGATATATTTGGCCCAGGAGAGCGTGTGTTTGTAGGACTTGAGTGGTTCAAAGAGGTGCTTGGAGATCCCCGCCTTCATGAAGCTCTTATGCGTCAGTTTCTTTTTTCCGGCCTTGTGCTTTTAATTGAGATTCCTCTTGGAATCGGGATTGCATTGCTTATGCCCAAAAAAGGGTGGGGGGCATCCTTAAGCCTTGTACTAATGGCATTGCCTCTTTTGATCCCATGGAATGTTATTGGTACTATCTGGATTGTATTTACCAGACCGGACATAGGACTTCTTGGGTCATTTATAAATGGAATGGGAATCCCCTTTGACCATACTGCAAGCCCTACACAGGCGTGGATAACCCTGATGCTGATGGAGGTGTGGCACTGGACTCCATTAGTGGTTCTTCTTGCATATGCAGGATTGAGGGCTATTCCTGAAGCCTACTTTCAGGCCGCAAAAATCGACGGGGCTTCTGCCTGGGCGGTATTCAAATATATCCAGCTTCCCAAGATGCGGGGAGTTCTAACCATTGCACTACTCTTAAGATTTATGGACAGCTTTCTAATCTATGCGGAACCTTTTGTGTTAACTGGAGGTGGCCCTGGTAACACTACCACTTTTTTGTCCATCTATCTTGTCAAGATTGCTGTTGGACAATTTGATTTAGGTCCTGCTGCTGCATTTTCTCTGATCTATTTTTTAATTATTTTGCTTTTGAGCTGGCTGTTTTATCAGGTGCTTCAAAATGCCGGTAAAGGAGATGCGTAATGAAAATTAAGAAAAGAACCATTGCCCTGATTTTCTATTTTATACTGCTCCTGCTTCCTATCTACTGGATGCTGAATATGTCTTTAAGAACCAATGCCGATATTCTGAGTACTTTTTCACTCTACCCCAGGGAAATAACCATTGCCAATTATGTCAAAATTTTTACCGATTCCTCATGGTATTCTGGTTATATAAACTCTATTATTTATGTAAGTATCAATACACTTATCTCCTTGTTCACTGCTCTGCCGGCAGCATACGCTTTTTCTCGTTACCGATTTATCGGTGACAGCCAGATGTTTTTCTGGCTTTTGACCAACCGTATGGCACCGGCAGCGGTATTTTTACTCCCTTTTTTTCAGCTCTACTCAACCTTCGGTCTTATCGATACCCATATCGCCGTTGCTCTGGCACATTGCCTTTTCAATGTTCCTCTGGCAGTGTGGATTCTTGAGGGATTCATGTCTGGTGTCCCAAGAGAGATTGATGAAACAGCCTATATTGACGGCTACTCTTTTCCTGGTTTTTTTGTCATGATATTCATGCCTCTTATTCGGTCAGGTGTTGGAGTTACCGCCTTTTTCTGTTTTATGTTTTCATGGGTTGAACTTCTCTTTGCAAGAACTCTGACCACAACTGTTGCCAAACCAATTGCTGCCATCATGACTCGTACCGTAAGTGCCACCGGTCTTGACTGGGGACTTTTATCTGCAGCAGGAATTTTAACTATTGTACCCGGAGCTTTAGTGATCTGGTTTGTTAGAAACCACATGGCCAAAGGGTTTGCTATGGGCAGGGTTTAGGCTCTTAATTGCTGATTTTTGTCTGAGTTTTTTGTTTTGACTTATCCAAGTCAAGGAATGGAAAACTCTAATTATAGAAAAAGGAGAGAGTTATGAATCTTGAATGGATGGCATGGACATTGCCGACTGCGATCTTTTTTATCACTATTATCTGCATACTTATTGCTATGACTACATGGCAGATTATATCGCCCTGCATCAAGAGGCGTGGTTTTATCCCTCTGAGTACAACGAGGGGAGACAGACTCTTTATCGGGCTTCTGAGCAGTGCTTATATTCACCTGGCATGGCTCGGGTTAACTAATTTTACGATATGGATAGCTTTTGTCTTTTCTTTGGTGTGGATGGGGGTTGTCATGCGTTGGGGATGAAAATCATAGTCTGTCTGTATGGTTCTCTTCTGTCATAAGTTCTCTGCTTTGCCACTACATGGAGTATTAAATAAACGGAAATGGCCGGATTTGGCCACCCCCAATAACGGAAATGAGATCGTGCATTTTCATGGTAAAATTATAATATTGCAGATGTAGTATGTTCAATAAGAACTTACGACTCACGAAGGTATGGTTGTAAGTGTTTGAAACCCGTTTTTTTGATGATGAGGATGCCTTGTAAGGTGTTAATGGCCTTTGCACCTCAAGGCAGAAGGTCAGGATTGAACAGTCATTATTGTTGAACAATAGTTAAAGAATTAAACAACCAGAGTGGCTGGGTAACTGAAATAGATCACCTCTTTGATAACAATAATAAGGCCGAGTTGAAGGAGACAATTATGATAAGAAATTGGTTTGGCAAGAGACCTGCACAAGTGTTACTGACAGGTGCGGCAGTGTTTTTTCTTGGTCTTGGTTCGGCTAATGCCGGCATTGAAGAGGCAAAAAAATGGATTGACAGTGAATTCCAGCCCTCGACACTTACCAAGGAAGATCAGCTTAAGGAGATGGAGTGGTTCATTAAAGCTGCAGAGCCATTCAAGGGGATGGAGATTAAAGTCGTCTCAGAAACCATACCTACTCATGAGTATGAATCCAAAGTGTTGACCAAAGCATTTGAGGAGATCACAGGAATCAAAGTTACTCATGATTTGATTCAGGAAGGGGATGTAATCGAGAAACTGCAGATTCAGATGCAGTCTGGTAAGAATGTTTTTGATGCCTATATCAATGATTCTGATCTGATTGGTACGCATTACCGTTATGGCCATGTTGTAAATCTGACTGACTGGATGGCTGGAGAGGGTAAAGATGCCACCCTTCCCACTTTAGATGTTGATGATTTCATGGGTAAATCTTTTACAACTGCTCCTGATGGCAAGCTCTACCAGCTTCCTGATCAGCAGTTTGCGAATCTATACTGGTTCCGTTATGACTGGTTTAAAAGAGATGACCTGAAGAGTAAATTTAAAGAGCTCTACGGTTATGAGCTTGGTGTTCCAGTAAACTGGTCTGCTTATGAGGATATTGCAGAATTTTTTAGCAAGCACGTTAAAGAGATTGATGGCCAAGTGGTTTATGGACACAATGACTACGGCAAAAAAGCTCCCGATCTTGGCTGGAGATTTACAGATGCGTGGCTCTCTATGGCGGGTGCTGGAGATAAAGGTCTTCCCAATGGAAAGCCGGTTGATGAGTGGGGAATTCGTGTTGACGAGAATAACCGTCCGGTAGGTTCAAGTGTCAGCCGTGGTGGAGATGCTAATGGTCCCGCTGCCAAGTATTCTTTGCAGAAGTATATGGATTGGCTGCGTCTGTATGCTCCTCCAGGGGCACTTGGAATGGATTTTTATCAGTATCTTCCATTTCTTGCAAAAGGTAATGTTGCTCAGCAGATTTTCTGGTACACCGCATTTGTCGGTGATATGGTAAAACCTGGCCCCACAGTTAATGAAGATGGAACTCCAAAATGGCGTATGGCACCATCTCCTCACGGTGCATACTGGGAAGAGGGGATGAAGCTTGGATATCAGGATTGCGGTTCATGGACTCTTATGAATAGTACACCTGTTGACAGAAGAAAAGCTGCCTGGCTCTTTGCCCAGTTTACAGTTTCTAAAACTGTATCTTTGAAAAAGGCACATATTGGTCTTACCCCTGTTCGTGATAGCGATATTCGTCACCAGTCCTTTACAGACAGAGCACCAAAACTTGGTGGTCTTGTTGAGTTTTACAGAAGTCCTGCAAGAGTTGCCTGGACACCAACTGGAACCAATGTACCTGACTATCCAAAACTTGCCCAGTTGTGGTGGCAGAATATTGGCGAGGCTGTTGCTGGTGAAGTTGACGTATCCACGGCCATGGACAACCTTGCCAAGGAGCAGGATCGCATTCTTGAGCGTATTGCCCGCTCAGGAATCCAGGGTGACAAAGGACCTCTGTTAAATCCGGAAAAAGATGAGGCATATTGGTTAAGCCAGCCAGGTGCTCCAAAGCCTAAACTGGAGAATGAGAAACCCAAAGGCGAAACTGTTGATTATGACGCTTTGATTCAGGCATGGAAAGAGGGTCGAGTAAAATAATCAATTTTCAGACAAAACAACATAGTTGAACCAGAACAGAAGCTAAGTTGCACAGATTGGATTCAACAGCTTCTTGCAAAAATAAGGTTCATTGATTTGCCTGAAACAAAAAGGCTTATCAGTGAACCTTTTTCCATCTTGTTATTTGATACTCGTAAAGCGTAAGTTCTTATGGTTCATATAGTGCATATTGTTCTATATTTTTACTTAGCCCCATATATTGTAGCAATACAGAGAAACCATGACTTTTTTGCAGACGCTGAGTTGTTTGTTATAAATTTTTGCTGTTGAGTCTTTCCATCACTTTTATCGTACTTATCCTGAGTCTGTTCATTGATCTTGAAAGCTCTGAAAGTTCTTTCAAACCATCGGATGTTCTCAGTTCATGCTGAAGGTCACCCATGCTCATGGCTTCCGCTGTCTCGGTAAAATACTTTATAGGATCGACTATATTTGTCTTTATCATAAATATGCTGAAGATTACTATTGCGACTCCAACCATGATTGAAACCGCCTGAATCTGGGCCATGAGACGAACTTTGTGTTCCGCGTTGTATTGCATTAAGAGACAGGTCTTATCAATCTCTTCCAGCAGTTTCATATTATTGTCAATAACATAATTAATGGCATTTATATCAGTAAATTCCGAATAAATTGTTCGATCAATATTGTTCTTAACTAATATCCATATTGCGAAAACTTTTTCAAGCTGCGTATTAATTTCTGCTGTTACAGCAGGTGGACATTCCCTGAATTGAGTCATTCCAATATCAACCGGAACCTGTCCTCCATCTTTTAGAGCGTATAGTGTTGCTTCAAAAACTTTCATTGTGGAAAGAGCTTGCTCTTTCCAAGTATCAAGAGCTTTATTTTTTTTATTGGCTGCCAGATTGAAACATATTAGAACTTCTTTGATAATTTTTTGAGAGAACATTCTTTGACGACCTGAAATATTCAAGATAAGACTATCATCTCTCTGCAGTTTTGTAATCTGGGTTGTGGAGATGAAAATTGCTGTCAGCAGGCATAAAAATGCGATGAAACTTCTCATGGTATATCCAAGTATGGTCCTCATTTTAAATACCTCTGAAGAATAATAATTCAATTTTAATTTGATATTGACTTTAGTGTTTAATAGTGGTGGACTATGTATTAAATTTCCTTTTATTTGTCAAGAAAATAACTTTAGTTATTAAATAGCCTGTTTTTTTAACACTAAATTTACTTGTGTGATTAAATTGGCATAAGAATAGAGGAGTGATTAAAGATGTACAAAAAAAAAGGTGCTCTGTTTATTGCTGTCGCAATTTTTATTATTGCAGGGTGTAATACCAGCCATGAGGTACAATTGGCTCCGGTGGAGGTGAAGCCCATACACATTACAATTGATGTGAATGTCAAGGTGGACAGGGCGTTGGATAATTATTTTGATGATATTGACAAAGCTGAAGAGAAAATCATTCAGAAATGAAGAGAATTGAGGAGTGAAGATCTGTAAAAAATGAATTTCATTCAAGGAGGCGTTATGATTTTAAAGCGAGGTTTATTTACACTGCTGTCTGTTATTTTGTTTTCTCTTTTCATTATAGCTGAGAATGGGCTGGCAGATGATATAAAGGATAGGATGAAACAGCGCCTGCCTACAATTGTACAGATGAAACAACAGGGCCTTATCGGCGAAAATGCAAGGGGTTATCTTGAGTATGTCTCAGGTAACAGAGTCAATCAGGATGTAGTTGATAGTGAAAATAACGATAGAAAAGAGGTCTATTCAACAATTGCAAAACAGCAGGGTGTACCTATTGAAAAGGTTGAGCAATTGCGAGCTCTCCAGATTGTCCAGAAAGCAGTACCAGGGGAATTTCTCAAAAAAGAGGACGGATCTTGGTATAAAAAATAGTTGAAGTCCATGAAAGTTGCTATAGTAAAAATATAGATTGTTAAAAAACTCATTTTATATGAAAGCCGTAAGTTCTCAATAAGTCAGGGTTAATTTTTAAGAACTTTGGAAAAAATTAAAAAAAACAAGTTGAAAACCCTCCGTAAGAATTTGTTTTTATAAAGACTTTCATGCTTAGTTGTGGCCGGGAGCCAAAGCCCGTTCCGACCGTGCCGGTTATATGAAAGCCTCTTCGATTATTTGTAATAACGAGACTTTCAAGATTGCTTGTGTCATTTGTGATATGGCCGTTATATAAAACGGATTGATATTTCTGCCCTGCGTTCAAGAATTTTTTTGTCAGACATAACCTTGCCATCAAGCCGGTATTCTCCTGTGGTTGCTATTTGAAAAATAGATGGTCTTACACCATTTCTGACAAGTTCATGGACAATATTGGCTGCTCTTACTGCACCCAGTTCCAGGTTTGACGGGTATTGTTTTGTGTGAATCCTATCTGTATCTGCAAACCCGTCTATCCTGATTCTTACATCATAATCCTTGATAAGTTGTGCAAGTCTCTTTAGAAATACCTTGTATTCGTTTGCAAGTCTTGCACTTCCTGAAGCAAATAGGATCGGAAGCAGATTTTCCAGTTGTACACCGCTTCCGTCACTTGAAATTTTAAGCCACTCATCCAATCCGGCATCTCTTATCTCTTGTGAAAGTTTTTGTTTTAGTGCATTAGGATCAAGGGAGGAGGTTCTGGAATTGGATGGTAGAAGATTGTGGGAAGTTATACCCCCATATTCCATTCTTTTGTATCTGTCCTGACTTAAAAGATCATTCAACCTACTGTTTTCCCTGAATGCAGCCTGGATCTTTTTTTCCTTTATACTCATGGATTTATGCATATCCCAGGGGACAGGCTCATCAAGATCCTGTAAATGATAGATTCTGTTCTGGAGCAAGTCCTTTTCATTTATGAGAAATCTGATTTCCTCCTCATTTGCTCTTATCCTGTCCTGCATCTGCGTAATGTATCCTCTTTGCTGCATCTCTTTTGATAGCTCTTTTTCTGAAGAGTTAGGAAATGGGAATTCTTCAGCTCCAACAAAATTGATAAAAATACAACATATGAACAGTACTGAGAACAAATTTAAAATCATAGTGGCTAACTGTGAGGATTTGGATATGCAATTCATTCTTTTCTCCTTTTTATATTATTCAGAAATTGGCATCCTTCAGATTAATTCAACAAGTAGTTGATACTTTTTTTGAGGAAACTCCCTGAAAAATAGGGATGCGGCTAAAAAAAATGTCAACCGGCAAATGAAAGATGCCCAGAAATTCACAATATTACCTTTGATTGTAATAGTAGGAATTACCGCACCAAGGGTATGAATCACACCTGATAACATCATTTGTAAACGGCCTTGCCACGTAATCCTTCACACCCAAACCAATACCTACATGTGCTCCAGCACTAATGAAAGCATTACCTCCAAAGTAACCGCGACGGTATGACGGAGCTGGAATCACACCATCTCCAATTCCAGCTGGCCACCAGATCATATCTGATTCTGTAAAATATATTCTAAGTTGAAGTTTAGCGTTAAAAATGCCGTAACCCTCCTCTTTAACTTCAACCACCTGAACTCCCCGTAACCATGACTGGGTTTTGGTACGGATAACATCATAATCAATAATTCCGTTAGTAGTCTGTGAATAGGCATCGACATAAACCCCTCTGATTTTTTCAACAAGCTGCCTATATCCATCATTTATGGCAGCTCTCTCAGCCATTAGTCTTCCCTGACCAGTATTGATGGCGGTCTCGGGGACTAACCCCTTTCCCACCACATCAAAAGTAACTACTCTCTGTTGAGATGTGTTGTCATTTTCAGAGAATTCAACGGTGCCTCCGGTTGAACTAAGATTGCTTGGAGTTGCAGGTTGTCTGGAAACATAGTAACATCCGGTGAGTGAAGAAATAATTATCAGTATGACTGCGGAAAATAGCATAGTTGATTTGGGTAATATCATTTTCTTTTTCATGTTTTTCATCCTTATTAAATGTTAACAAAATTGGCATAACTGTTGTCAAACTGTATATTATCATTATAATCACATACTCCACAATCGGTAGAAACTCTTGAAAACTGAAAATTTCAAAGAGTGCAATAGAAGCTGAAAACTACCGGTTTAGATAGAAAATGTTGAAAAAAGATGATTGCAATAAAAATACCAGGCTTAACGATGTGATATGAAAAAAAATTTTTCCTTCCCTATTCTTATTCTTTTACTCTGTCTGACAGCCTCTATTTCCCCCTCGCTGCTTTATAGTAAAAATAATTTATCTCTCTATTATGTGCGATTTGATATCAAGTCAGTGAATAACCGGATGGAGCGATCAAACCTCTTGATGATACCCTCAGATAATGAATTCAGGCAGGAGAGGTTTAGCAAATTTGTGATTTCGGGAAGTGCGGATTATTCAGCCACAGGTATAAAGGGGGTCAATATTCAGACAAGAGCTGTACATAATGCAATCAAAAATTTTCTTGAATCAAATGGGCTCCAATCCGTCAAAAGTCAGTCAACAGCTGTTGGTGGTTTGGCATATGGTCAGTCAATGGTAAATGATCAGACTGTTGTCAGTTTTGAAGGTGCTGTAAAATTACCTTATAAAGTTATACAAAGTTCCTTTAATAAGGAGACCGGTATCTATTCTGTAACTATTGAGTTAACTTTTGCCCCACTGGCATTTCCAGATAAATGGGAAGATATGCTGTTGAAACATCAGATAAAAATGCTATTCAATGAATTTAAATCCTTCTTTTGAAACGATTATGGCCAACTTGGGCTTAATAATATTCAAAAACAATGGGCTACACTTGTCTAAGGCGGGTATCCAAATAATTAAAATAACGAAACTAAAATTCTAAAGAAATCAAACCATGTAAGGAAAGATATGGACTTGAGTGTTGATATTAACGGGCTAAAACTTGCCAATCCAGTCATGACCGCATCTGGTACATTTGGATATGCATCTGAATATAAAAATTTGGTAAATATTAACGGATTGGGTGGTGTTATAGTTAAAGGCCTCTCTCTGAACCCATCCATTGGCAACCCTTCCCCCAGGGTGGTGGAAACTGCCTGCGGTCTTCTCAATGCTGTCGGGTTAGAGAATGTAGGTGTAAAAGCGTTTATAAAAGATAAGTTGCCATTTTTAAAAACATTGGTACCCCCTGTTTTTGTAAATATTTACGGCAAAACGATTGACGAGTATGGAGAGCTTGCAGCCATTATAAATAGATTAGACGGTATCGCAGGCATTGAGGTTAATATCTCATGCCCCAATGTCACGGCTGGCGGTGCGGCATTCGGGGTGGATCCTGTAGCAGCAGCCAGAGTGGTACAGCAGGTTCGTCAATGTACATCAAAACATGTGATGGTAAAGTTATCCCCGAATGTTACGGACATCGTTCAAATTGCAAAAGCAGTTGAAGAGGCGGGGGCCGATTCTATATCTCTTATTAATACACTTACAGGACTTGCTATTGACAGTGAAACTTTCAGCCCCCTTCTTGCCAATGTCACAGGAGGACTGTCAGGTCCAGCGATAAAACCGGTTGCCCTCAGGATGGTGTGGCAGGTGGCACAAAATGTTAAAATTCCTGTCATTGGAATAGGCGGTATTGCCACAGCTTCAGATGCACTGGAATTCATAATTGCCGGAGCTACTGCTGTTCAGGTTGGGACTGCAGTTCTGGTTGACCCTGACTGTCTTGGGAAAATAGTAAAAGGAATCAGTACATTTTTAAAAAGAAAGGGATTTACATCTCTTGGTCAAATCAGAGGCGTACTTAAAACATCATAATCTTATCTATCGTTTTATCCTTTTCTGATCTCGACAGTAACCTGACCTGGACAAGCCAGAATCAAAGAGGATTTTCTGATTCTCTTGCCAAAATAACACGAAAATCAGAGACAAGAATCTAAAGTGTTCCATTTTAGTACTGCCTGAAATCAGTATGGGTGCCAAGAAGGGCCATTTCAATTATTTTAAAGAGATATATTTCACTGAAACATAACACAAAGCTAATATTATTCTAACTGTTTTAAATTACAATCTGTGTAAATCTCGTAATCAGGAGATAACTTGAATTTGATCACAATTCTATTGTAAAGAAACAGGAGTACACCAATGGTACTGCATGATGACAAATGGATAGGAAGGCTTTCAAAAATTGACTTTGCTTTTCAGCCGATTGTAAATAGCCATACAGGTGTTTGCTATGGATACGAAGCTCTGTTGCGGAATTATAGAGATGCTGGTTTTGAGACTATTGATAGTTTTTTCAATCAGGCATATAATGACCAGTCGTTGCACAATATTGATATTATGCTTCGTGAGAAGGCGATTCAAAAATTTTCTTTATTACCAAAAGAGCAGTCAGTGAAACTTTTTTTTAATATAGACGGCCGTATTCTCGGTTCTGGTGATTATGAGTCCGGGAATACGACGAAAATATTAAAGAGTCACTGTCTGCCCAATGATACTGTCTGTTTTGAAATATCTGAAAAGTATGAGTTTGTGAATCCAAGAGAGATGGTTAAAGTATTAAAAACATATCGTTCTCAGGGGTTTAATATTGCAATGGATGATTATGGAGTTGGTTTTTCAGGGCTTCAGATGCTTTACTATACAGAACCTGAGTTTATTAAAATTGACCGTTTTTTTATTCATGATATCGAAAATGATGCCAAGAAGCGTCTTTTTGTATCTAATATTGTGAACATAGCCAATTCTCTTGGGATTATTGTCATTGCAGAAGGAGTTGAGACTGAAAATGAATATTTCATATGCCGTGATCTTGGATGTGATCTGGTTCAGGGTTACCTTATACAGCATCCTGAGATAGAGATCGGTAATCTTAAATCATACTATGAGCATATTCACATTATGAATAAAGAAGATCGCCGCAAGATTTCAAGGGACAAGACACTTATCCGTGGGGAGATGGAGTATGTGGAGCCGGTTCACTATGAGGAAAGTATCCTCTCTGTATGTGATAAGTTCAGGGAAAAAAAGAACCACACCTTTTTCCCTGTAGTCAATGCAAATAATGAACCTGCAGGTATTATTCGTGAAGAGAGTCTTAAAGATTATACATATTCAAAGTTTGGAAGAGCATTGCTTCAAAATCCTGCGTTCGGTAAAAATTTAGGCAGGTTTGTAAGTAAGTTTCCTGTTGCAGATGTTAATATCCCTGTTGAAAAGATTCTTGAGACCTATTCTCAGTGTGGCAATTCAATAGAGGGGATCATAATCAGGGAAAATATGAAATATGCGGGTCTCCTGAGTGCTCCGGCTCTTCTAAGGATTTTGAATGAAAAGAGCCTCTCCGCTGCAAGGGATCAGAACCCATTAAGCAGACTTCCTGGAAATACTCTTATATATGAATATCTCTCAAAGGCTCTGCAAAACAGGGACGATCATTATATGCTCATATATTTTGATTTTGACAATTTTAAACCATATAATGATGAATACGGTTTTAGAAATGGAGATAGAGTTATACTCTATTTTGCAGAACTCTTAAAGAGCCACTATAGCTCATCGGAGCGTTTCATAGGACACATCGGTGGAGATGATTTCTTTATGGGAATCCATAATGAGTTAAAAGAGGATATTTATATAGAGATGCTTGAACTTGCTAACAAATTTAAAAAAGATGTGGAAAGTTTTTATGATAGAGATGCCATTAGAAAGGGTTTTACCGTTGCTGCTGATAGAGATGGAAAAATCAAGCAGTTCTCTTTGTTATCAGTTAGCATTGTAATTTTGGATCTTCCTGTGAATCGATCGCGTGTTTATCTGACCGAGGAGATAGGCAAGTGTTTAGCCACACTAAAGAGTATGGCTAAAAAAAGTGTCAACCATGTGTATCACACAAGTATCAATAACCTTGAGAGCCTTTTAACCAGACAAATCTCTTCGGGTCAACAGCTCTTTTTGAACAGCCAATCTCACAGCATGGAGAATAAAACCGAATTTGAGTATGTTGAAAGTTTGTTTCAGAGTGTAAATGCATTTTGATTTCAGACTTTCTATATGAAAGTCTCCGTAAGAATATCTGTTTTTATAAATACTTTCATGCTTGGTTGTGGCCATGAACCAAATCCCGCTCCGGCCGTGCCGGTTTTAAATATTTATCAATTTGTTATATGCCTCTTTGATTTCAATAAATTTTTTCCCGGCCAGCTCCTGCAACTCTTTGCCAAGGTGAGCAACTCTGTCAGGGTGATACTGTTTTACGCCTCTGCGGTATGCTGCAATAATATCCTCTCTACTTGCCCCTGGAGCAACTCCAAGTATCTGGTGGGGTGACTTGGGAAGATCTTTTTTTTGTGTTGAGCTATGTGATGATGCCTTATTTCTCTCTTTACCGGATGCTGTCTGCTGTCCACCTGAGCCCGAAGAGTTATTCGAGCTGGAGCTTGAATCTCCTTTTTCCCGGGGTTCATGTCTGTTCTTCTGAGTTGAATGGGTTGAATTTTTTGAAAAAGCTGATTTTTGAGACTCTGTTGAACTTTGTGTAGACTTTTGGGCAGTATCTTTAAAGTCTCGTGTTTTGTTGCGGAAGTTTGCCTTGGCCTTTTTCAAAAAATAGTCAGGAAGCCGTCCGTTTTTAATATAGTAAAAAATGGTTCCTATTATAAAGGTATCGTCAAACCATCCCAAATAGGGAATTAAAAAATCGGGTATAATATCAATTGGGCTTATCAGGTAGGCTGCCGCAATCAGCCCCAGAAGAATTTTATGGTATGTACTCATTAAATTTCCTTCAGTAGATCAACTGTACTGCTTGTTAAATGCCCTTAAGCACATCAATCATGGTGTAAATTTTCCCTTTTTTGTCGATAGCACTCGTGTTTTCTCCATTCTCAAGCATTTTTTTATCACTTTGAAGTTTGCTTTGCAAAAAAATTATAGCATCAATGGTACCCTGAGCATAAATATCTCGTCCATTAATATTATGGGAAAACTGAAATTGTGCTGTGTTTCCTGGAGAGGTCAGTGTGTAAGTATGCCATGCATGTCCGGCAATGTACTGTTCAGGAATATGCCATTCACCCTTTTGAATATCAGGATCTCTTTCCATGAAAATCTCATTTTCAGAGTAGGGAATTCCAAGCCTGTTGTAGTATTTGACCATAGATTTTGCAGTACCGCTGGTATCTGCCTTTCCCTTCTGATGACTCTCTTTTATTTCCAGAATATATCCTTTGAACAGATCTGGAAATGTATCTGCGGCGTATTCCATCATGGCCTGAAATCCCACAATCTGTTTTGCCATGTTGGGGGCAATAACTGCTGATATTGACGAGGATAGAACAGTATTTTCAAGAAGTTCCCTGTCTCCACCTGTGGTACCCATAACAAATGGGATATCAAATCTGGTATAAAACTGTGCATTACTGTTAACTGCTGTGGGGTGGGTAAAATCGACTGCAATCATATCCGGAAATTTTTGCATGATTTCCTGGATGATCAGCTCTCTTTCTTCCGGTTTGACCAAAGTCACATCAATGTTCTTGTTCAGACTTTTTATGACACATCTTTTTTCAATTATTTCCTGGCCTGTCATGGAAAAGGGAAGAAGGTTTAAACGTGTATCATCAGCAATATGGCCTGCTATTATTGAGGCAACATTGCCAGGCATTCCATTGAGCATTATATGAATAGGTTTTATTGTAAAGTTCTGTTCCATATTAAAGACTCCTTATGCATTGGTATAAATATCTTGTTTTATCTATATCTGTGTAACTTATATTTTTTTTAAGATTTTCAAGAGCTACCGGAATATACTGCTCAAAAAAAGTTTTACCTCTGTTCATGGAAAGATGGCTGAATGCCCCGAGCATCTGCATATTACGGGTAAGAGCACAATATCTATAAGATTTTATGAACTGAACGGTATTTTTTCCTGTAAGTCTTTCAACCTCATTAGCACAATCATGTAAAAGAGTCTCTCTGATTTCATCCTCAAGGTTGACATAAGGGTCAATCAGAAGGGATGCAAGATCATATTGCAAAGGACCTCTTCTGGAAGATTGAAAATCAATAAAAAACAAGTTGCTGTTATCCAAAACATCCTGGCTGTGAAAATATTTGTATAGAGAGGTTTCGCTGCTCAGATATTTTTCCTCTGGCTTTACCATGATGTTTCTTGACTGCATATCTCTGTGCATCAGCCCCTGAAATGAATGTTCAAGAGCATTATCCGCAATGAATTCAAACTCGCTCTTCAAACTGTCAAACTCAATTTTCTGTTTAAGATACCCCTGCAAAAAGGCCTCAACAAAATAGCGACACTCTTTTTCCAAAATCATCTCTTTGGAATATGATGCACTCTGAAATGTCCATGCATCATGGAAACCCTTTATACCATCCATGGAAAATGAGATGGCAAGGCGGCACGCCTTCTTGTACCACTCAAGAATAAAGTTGCGGTTTGCAAGGAGCTCGTGACCGTTTGTACTAGAAGAGTGTCGGTTTGTAGCAAGCATCTGGATCACATCTTGAAGATGTAAATCTCCCAGATCTTCAAGTACAACCAGACCTGCAAACCGGTCATATGACTTTATTGCCGGAACCGGGATCCCTTTTTCAAACAGATGCTGTCCAATTCTTATAAAGGAGTCAATCTCCCTGGTTTTATAAAGTGACTTTTTTTCGGGCACCACCTGTTTTCCTAAAGCATCTTCGTTCTTGGCAGCAGCATCTTTTTCATAACTCATATTTTTGTAAGGCTCACAATGAATGCCATGATCTGCGATAATTAATGAGGTGACAGAGTTATCTTCATAAGATAAAGCAGTGCTCGGCTCAGGTAGTGCAACATTTAAATTGGAACCTAAACAGTTTGGTTGCGATTGTTGATGTTTTGAAACTCCTGGACAGACAGATAGTCTGCAACGATACCATCCCCTGTCTGATCCATCTCCAGCAAGTTTTTGAGTTTTAATATACTTTATGTATGGAGATGGCTGAAAATTGGAGGGTGACGATGAAAAGAGCGTATTCTCCTTTGTTTTATATGACGCTGTAAAGAAAGCTTTGTTTAGGTGATAGTCCGCTGAAAATCGTATGGCGGCATCGCGGTAGGTTTCAGGTGTGCCAATATCCTGCCAGAAGATATCTTTGCATATAAATGCCTTAACCATGTCTCCTTTGTGGGCAAGATCGGAGTATAGCTCAATGCTGCTGAATGGAACTATTTCCAGCTTTCCTTGATTATCCGGCATGTGGTCAAATATCTCAGGCGAAAGCACTTGAATCCCTGTAAACGCCAACACCTTATAATCGAGGGAAGGTTGAATATGGACAGATTTGCAGCAATTGCTGTCAGACAATCCCTGATAGTCAGGCTGTAATTTGCTGCCCAAGAAATTTCTGATAAACAGATTTTTGTCAACCGTTACTTTGTTATGAACACTGTAGTCATGAAGAGCAAGTGTCACACAATATCTTTCTGACAGAGAGTGTTTTATATGAAAATTCCACACTGACCTCAAGTCTATATCAGAGACGATATCACTGTTTATTACCATGAAATGGTCATTGCACATAAAATGACGCACGTTTCTGATTGCCCCGCCGGTTTCCAGTATCTCAGGTTCATGGATAGTGCAGATATTCACAGATAAATTATTTTTTGACTTGTAATTTCTAATGAATTTTTCAATCTGATTATGAAGGTGGTGGGTGTTTATTATGATATCTGTGCATCCCGCCTGAATCAACTGTTCGATAGTGCGTTGAAGCAGGGTAAGACCATTAATTGCAAATAGAGGTTTGGGCCGGATTGCTGTGTGTGGCAGAAGTCTGGTACCCAATCCGGCGGCAAGGATCAGTGCTTTCATAGGATTACTCCAAGCTACCCCCTATCCCTTTGGGGTAGGGGTGTTAATCTTCATGATGTGGCAATTGTCAGCATATGTTCTATAATCTCTTTATATCGCCTGATCTCCTCGCTGTTTTCAGAGCCTTCAACGCCATTGTTCATGAAGAAATTGGATGCATTTGTGTAATTTATTTTGGACAAAGACTCCTTTAGAAGAATCTCTTGTCTCTTATAACAGCTTGCCCCCTTGCTCTGCATCTTTTTAATTCTCTCTTTGGCATCGTGCTTATCTTTGGGGTATTTTTCAAAATACATTAGTGCAACCTTGTAGGATTCAAGGAAAGGTCTTAGAAATTCTGAAAACGCCTTGAGTTTTCTGTAGCCTTCAGAGGTAAGGTTGTATATATCTAAGAAAGAGGGCGTAGGCACAAGAATCCCGTCGTCAATAAATGCCTTGATGCAGGTATGAATATGTTCAATGCATGTCTTCTCCTCATCAAAGGAGAATTCATCAATAAAGAAATTCTGGAGAAAACGGTATGTATCTGTAAGATCTCCTGATGAAAATTGAAACTTATCTGTCTTAAGTATTGCAATGGCTGTATAGGCAGCTGGAATAAAGAAGCAGATCGCATTGTTTTTATAGTAGTCAAGTATTGGTCTTTTATTGTCTTTAACAAAAAAACGGGTGTTATCAGTAATCTCTTCTTCAGTCTCATCAGCAAGTTCAATAAATTTTCTTGATACAAAAGTACTGAGAACGTGATTGAGAGCAAGATCAGGGTCAATTGTCAGAGTATCTGCAAGTTCAGCATTTGATATGGTGAACATATTCATATAAGAGTTTACCCTGAACATAAGCTCCTTTTTTGAAAAACTGCTTCCTGATGCATTAAGAACAGCACTGGCAATGACACCATGTGGAGTGACTATTGATATTTCATTTATAGAATTCAACAGTTTATATCCAATGCTCCTGCAAAGAGACATGTGCTGCTCACTATCCATTGAATCAAGATCAAGCTGCTTTTCATACAGATAATCGCTTAGGGAGAAAGGTTCATGGAATTTTATATAGACTTTTCCATATTTTTTCTTGAGAAATTTTCTTGCTTTTATGAGTTGTGACAGATTTTCAGGATTTTTTTTCCCACCTTCAATTTCATGCAGATATGCAGCTTCTTCAAGTACCTGATCATAACCCACATAGGTGGGCATGAATATAAGATCTTCACATGCTCCGCTTTTGTATGCTTTTATAAGCATGGAGAGAAAACCAAGTTTTGGTGGAAGCAGTTTACCTGTTCTGCTTCTGCCCCCTTCAATGAAAAATTCAACGTTAAATCCCTCAGAGAGTAATTTTTCAATGTAAGCTGCGAAAATTCTGGAGTAAAGTACCGCACCTTTGAATGTCCTTCTGAGAAAGAAAGCCCCGCCTCCTCTGAATATAGGTCCAAGTGGCCAGAAGGACAAATTCTTTCCTGCCGCAATATGAGGGCAGGGCATATTATTTTTAAACATCAGGTAGGATAGCAGCAGATAGTCCAGATGGCTCTTATGACACGGAGCAAGAATCACCGGTGCTTTTTTTGACTCCTCCTTGATTCGGTCAAGTCCTTCGTAATCTACCACCAACCCTTCAAATATATTGTTGAAAACCCAGGTCAGCAACTTTTCCAATATCGATATGGTATTTAGGTTATAGTTTGCAGCAATCTCTTCAATGTAAGATGCAGCTTTTTTGTGGGTAGTCATGAGGGATTCACCCTCTTTTTCTGAATGGTCACGCATGAAACTCTGGAGTGAGTGCTGAGTCAAAATATCTTCTGTCAACTCATCCCTTGACTTGAGGACAGGCCCTGTAATACTTCTCTTCTGACGATTCAATATGTCAATAAGATGTGTCCTTAGAGTGTAAGCCTGGAAATCTTCATCAATATTTCGGATGTCGGGCTGATTCAGAAATTCTTTTAGATTAAGAGGCGAGGATATCTCGACACATATTTTTTCAGGTTTTTGCCACATTGTAAGCAATCTCTTGAGTTTTCCTGGTTTTTCATTGCTACCAAGAAGAATATCCATAAAGGTCAAGGTTGTTCTTACCGGTTTGACACTGAATACAATTGCCTGCGGAACAAGAAAGATCGGTTTTGTGCTATTTTTTTGGAGTTCGATTAAATGGCGTATGGGATCCGGCTTTGATTCAATAAATCTTCTGTAAAAATTTTTACCTTCAACCATATGGAGAAAACCTGAACGCCCATTTAGAAATTCATGGTCAAAATATTGCGTCTCATATGGATTTTTTATTCTGAAGTGCTTTAATATATTTCCAAACTGATATGTCAGGATTCTTAAGATATCTTTTACTGGCAATAGAAAGAAAAACCTGTACTCAAACGCGATTTCAGGGTAGGGCAGTGCAGACTTTTTTAAGGTAGTGTGATAATAGAGGAATTCAAAAAGGCTTTTGTATTTTCCAACATATATCACAATGCCCTTTTCGTTGAGCCGGTTTAATTTTTTTGTTTTTTTTATATCAAGAGTTATTTTGTCAAAAAAACGATTAATTATATACGATGGCATAACTCCGGAATTTCCAGGATAAAAACAGGCAAAAGTATCGTTTCTATTTCCCATTATTTTATTGATGTTAGTGTTCCAGATATCATGCAGCTTTTTTAATAGCGTCATTTAGCAGAAGTCCTATATAGTATTTTATTTTATATTCAGTGCATGTGTACTATTAGAGATAGTTAAGGCTATGTCCCTAAGCATTTTGTCAGATAACATGGGTATCTCTATCAAAGGTTTGATTTAATGGCAATAAAATAATTTATGCTCAAAAATTGGCTTGATTTACTCAGGGTCATATGTTAATTGATATCGATTAATTTTACAGAAAAAGAACGATCTATTGGATTTTATATAGTTATTTTACAGTCGATTTGTAGTTGCAATTATTAACGTTGTAAGGAGGTCAGAATTTATGAAAACATTGATTGGCGGAGCTGTTGCTGTTCTTCTCGGTATTATTGGTATTGCTGTGTGGTTTGATTCATTTTTGCAGATTCTTGCGGGTGCGATTCCACCAGTGCTGTTGCTTGGTGGTGGTCTTGCACTCTATCTAGGGTTTGATGAGCTGAAGGATTCATGGAAAAAAGATGAGGGTGATGATGCCCCTGAAACCGGTGATAAAGCCAGGATTGCTGAACTGGAGAAAGAGCTTGAGAATCTGAAGAAATAGTATTTTTAGCTCTTAGGAGTGCTGTTTTTCTAACTTTATTGTGAATCTTGATTCTAGTTGTATACTGAAGGATTAGTATTATGTTGTTAATTAATACTAATCCTTTTTTATTTGGGGCCACGCCAAATTATGCAAAACAGAATTAATTTTTACGGTAAAAGATTATAGATGCGATTAAAAACCCATCTCTTTTTCAATCTTTTCAATCTCTTTGATCAGAGCCTTTTTTTCCTCCAAAGAGAGATCGGCATTGGCAAGACGCTGTCTTAATGCAGCGAGGATCATCTCTTCACGATATTCATTACAGGTGTATTTGGCTTTTTCTTTCATGTCGTTTATTGTAACCTTATTGCTTGATTTATTTATTATGGTTTTTGTATGGGTCCATCCAAAGAAAAACTTGACGAACTTAAAACAAGAATGGCTGAGGCCGGTATCCTGAGACGTGACATTGAGGAAAAATTCATAAAATCATCTGGCAGGGGTGGGCAAAAGGTCAACAAAACTTCCTCTGCAGTGTTTTTAAAACATATGCCAACAGGAATTATAGTCAAATGTGGTTCAGACAGATCAAGAAACATCAACCGTTTTCTTGCTTTAAGGCGTCTGGTTGAGCAACTTGAGTTGATTTTGTCAGACAAAGTGCCAAGAAAACAGGGCAAAATTATTAAATTAAAGAAACAGAAGAAGAGACGCCAGAAGCGGTCACGGACAAAACATCAACCAACAGGCTAAGATGATGCTCAATAAATATAGAGGCTTGTAGCTAAAAAGCTCCAAGTTGACACTTTTTTATTTTAATACCCAATTTTTCGCATGCAGAGCCAATCTCCAACCTCGTAGTTTCCAGTTTTGAAGCAATATCCCAGCATTGAATACATGTTGTTCTGCCATTGGGGGCAATTTTTTTGATTGCAGCACAGAGTTCTTCTGAAACCTCAATATTTTCATCAAAATTTTTGCCGTCTGGTTCATATCCGAAAAGTCCAAGAGAACACTGTTTTAGACGTAGCTCCATAAGATCGACCTGAACTCCGACATCTTTAGCTTCTTTGCCAAAGGATTTGGCAACTGCATGAACATGATCACAGGTAATAGTGCTATTGACAGCCTCTTTTTCAAGTGCTGAAGAGATTTGGGCATCTATCTTCTTGGCGTGATGTTTCATTGCGTAATGTCCAGCATCTTCATGTGCCATTTTGGTTTTACCCCTTTTCAGTTGAGATATAGTCTCTTTTGATATAAAAATTGTTCTGGATATGAATAGAATAAAATTACTCTTCAATTTTGAGGTTAAAAGAATGAATATTGTTGAAAAAATTGTCAATGAAAATTTTCACATGATATATATTGCATCATGTGGTGAAGGAATTAATGCATACCACCTTGTACAGAGTGCACTGGTGCAGTTTCCTCACAACGATATTACTGTTGTAAAGGTCCCCCATATAAGATCAGAATCCCAGGTAGATGATATTGTTGAAAAAGCACGAGATACAGAGAGTCTCATTGTTCATACAATTGTTAATAAGGATTTAAGGCAGTATATAACACGCAAGGGAATTGAACAAGGAATAGTAACTATCGATTTGATGGGGCCGGTACTCTCAAAAGTACAGGCTTTTCTTGACAGTGAGCCACTTGAAAAGCCAGGGCTTTACCGTGAAATTCAGAATGTGGATCTTGATCAGGTGTCGGCCATTGAATTTGCTCTGGCTCATGATGATGGTGTAAATCCTGAAAATTTGACACAGGCTGAAATTATTCTGGTTGGGCTGTCCAGAGCTGGTAAGACTCCTTTGGCAATGTATCTGGCTATTATGGGATGGAAAACTGCGAATGTACCTCTTGTCATAGGGGTACCCATGCCTAATGTGATGAAACAGATCGACAGACGTCGCATAATTGCCCTGAACATTAATGTTGAGCAACTTATGGCACATAGAAGGTTGAGACAGGAGAGTCTTGGAACTTCAGATATTTATTCCTATGCATCTCGGGATGAGATAGAAAAGGAGATATTCGAAGCAAGAAAATATTATATCACTCATGGCTTTTCAATGGTAGATGTAAGCAATAAACCTATTGAAACCAGTGCTGAGGAGATCATTGAGATGATTACAAGACGCTTTAAATCCCAGGCACATAAAAGATAGCCGGAGTGCCTGTTTAGAGCATTATGCTCATAAGGCATAACTTCTCTGGATTGCTACAATATATGGAGGCAAGTGAGGCTCTAAAGCCTGACTTGTAAAATCTCTATTTTTGGAAGGTACTGGGGGTGTTTTTTACAGATTTGAACTTGTGCTTAAGACTCATAAGACTTTCCGCCTGGCCAATTATAAAAATACCTCCATTTTTCAGGGCATGGTAGAGGCTGTTTATTACTTTTTCCGTGGTTGTATTATCAAAGTATATCATTACATTTCTGCACATAATAACATCAAATTTTTCACACGGAACAGGGTCAGAAATGAGGTTGAACTTTTTAAAATCAATATAGCTCATAACCTCTTTTTTTACTCTTACGTAATCCGTTTTTTTTCCGGTTCCCTTCTGAAAATATTTATGAAGAAGTGGGGTGGGTACATTCTTAACTCTCTCTCGGGTGTATACCCCTCTCATTGCAGTATTTAAAACTGAGTGGGAAATATCAGTTGCAAGAATGGAAAATCTGAGCCCCTGTTCAAGCATCTGAACTGCCACAGAATAGGGTTCATCTCCGGTTGAGCATGCTGCACACCATATGTTAAAAGTCCTTTGGCTGAGTTTGTTTTCAAGCTGAAGAGCATCTATCATCCTCTGCACACTTGTGTTTTCCCTGAAAAAAAATGAGTGATTGGTGGTTACTGTATCAATAAACTCTGTGATTTCATCTTTATTTCCAGCAAGATATTTGAGATAATTATTATAAGAAGAAATTTTTGTGCTTCTCATCCGCTTTGCAATTTTGGATTTGAGAAGCTCCATCTTTCCGGTGTGGATATTTATGCCTGATTCTGAGTATATCAGTTGTGATAGGCTGTTGAACTCTTTATTTGAAATATCTATTGAACTCATGTTTGTACTTTTATTGCACTGACATTATAAAATCAAATTAAAAATTAAGGGTTTGGCAAATACCAATTGAGAGATTGACAGATTTGAAAGTAACTTGAGGAGAAGTTAAGTTCTCATAAAAAATTGTCGATAGTGTTATTTGACATTTACACCATCAACTCAGTTTTAGATCAGTAATGGTGAAACTTCCTATAAAAAAAGTTAAATATCAATGATATGCTTTATGTGGCTATTGATTTTTATGGTATCTTTTATGGAGATTTATAATGAAAAAAGTTACTCAAATACTGATTTTATTGCTGCTTCTCCTCTGCCCATTATCTCTCTTTTGTTATCCTGAACCTTCTCTT
>JADGBC010000090.1 GCA_015231705.1 Desulfamplus sp.
ATCGTACGTCCGGGAGGTCTACCCCCTGGACTATAAGCAGACGCTCAAGGCTCCGCCACCAGGCGTGAGCCTTGGCAGGACTAAACGAAAGCGGGTACCCACCAAGGCCACCCCGTGGTTCGGCAGCAAAGAGTATATGGAACAGCAGGCTGAAACAGAGCATAGAGCATGCAGAGTAGAAAGAAAGCTGATCTTTGAACAACATACCCAATGGGCATAAAGGAGAACTATAATGATCTACGGAAGATCTACAAAAATACAACTGATAATAGTGGAACTTATAACAGCAGCCCTGGAGAGCTTTACTACACCATTCCATGAGCAGCCGCCAGAGAGTCAAGCCATTATACTGGCCATCCGTGAAAAGGTAAGAAAGATAAAATACTATCTCACCAACGGCACCATGGATCTGAGAATGGACATGAAAGACGCCAAACAGTACCATCGCAGCATGAGAGCGATAAAAGCCACGCTTATGCTGCATATGGCTGAGAAATCAGGGCTTGACTATCTAAACATGCTACTTGTGATGCTTTCAGATATCGTGGCAGCGTCAAAGAAGTTCAGAAATAGAGACCTGGCCGAAACCTGGAACGGGCTTGATACTCTGCTGATTGAGCTGTACGCCATGGATGATCCAGAAGGTGCAGAGATGAATGACATTGACGCAGGCTTAATGATGGCAGGAAAGATTAAGGAGGTTATTGGAGTATGAATCCAGTAAAGAAAGGGAGGAAAAGCTGAATGGAAAAATTATTGACACCGGATGATGTGGCTACCCTCTTGCAAATCTCCAAGAAGTCTGTTTATAAACATGCCAGAGACTTAGGCGGCTTTTATCTGCCAGGAGTCAAGTCATTAAGATTTAAGCAGGAGGTGTTACATGTCAGTTTGGAAAGACGAATACGGGAGATGGCGTTACCGGTTCGAGCGGGACAAAACACCGTACTCAGAGAGGGGATTCCCGACAAAGAGGGATGCACAGGCAGCGGAAGCAGTACGAAAGAGAGAGGTTGCCAGGGGGCAAAAAAATACAAATCAAGGCACGGACTTAACTGAAGCTGCTGACGCCTATCTTGATTTCGTACAGAGAGGCATGGAAAAGGAAACCTATAGACAAAAACTCAGAATATATCAAAGTTTCCTTTCCATGTTCCCTAATGTTAAAATTCACACAGTCACCCCCAAACAGATAACGGTCTATCTTGCCACTTGCAAGACAAATGATGCGTATAACAGACATAGAAAAGAACTGTCAGCACTGTTTGAGTATGCAAAAGATATTCTTGGTCTTGTGACTGTCAATCCGGTAGCTGTAATTTCCAGGTTGCCACACACTCCAAAAAAGAAATATATTCCCAATGAAAAAGAGATTCTGTCATTGGTGATGGCTTGTGATCCAAAAACAGATGAAAAAGAGCTATTGATTTGCATTATGCTGACAGTTGCCAGGGTTGATGAAATTTTAAGGCTTAAATGGGAGGATGTGAATTTTGAAAAGAGAATTCTGTCAAAATACACAAAGAAAACTTCTGACAAATCCTATGTACCGATTACTGTGCCCATGAATGAGGATCTGTATGCCGTGCTTTGGAAGATGTGGGAAAAGAGAACTCAAGAAACCTATGTTTTTTTTAACGAAAGAAATCAGGACAGATATTACAGTCGCCCCAAATTTATGAAGAGTCTTTGTAAACGTGCAGGGATCAATCCTCATTTTGGCTTTCATACTTTGAGGCATTATATGGCAAGTCTGATGTCTGACAAGATGAAGGTCTCAACAAAAACAATCCAGCAGTTTTTGGGACACCAGAGCATGAAGACAACCGAAATTTATTTGCACTCTCTTGAGGCATCAATGACAGATGCTGCTGATGGATTAACCGGCCTTTTTGGCCTTGAAAGTAATGAATGTAGCGGAGAGGTTTGCGGAGAGGTTTTGCGGAAAAAAGATGGTTCTACAGGGGGTAATATAGAATAAAAGATGCATGGAATAAGGCTTTGCAAGCACCGCTTCCCGTGGATGGCTTGCCTGTCACGCAGGAGGTCGCCGGTTCGAGCCCGGTCGCTCCCGCCATAAAAATCAAAGGGTTACAGCTAATCACTGTAGCCCTTTTTGATTTGCGGAGAGGAGAATGAAATAGGCCTTTAGGCCGTCAAAACCAAACCATCAGGTTTTGGATATAAGTTTTACTTCTTTCGTTTCATAAGGTTCCTATTTGACTTAATTTTCTATAATTTATTCAACGATCTGTCGGTCTGAAACTCAGACCTGTATTGAACCACCTCAGGTAAAACCTGCACCGGCGGTACAGGTGTAGCAGTGGTCTGCGACATAAACCGAAGTTTCCGGTTCAGGTGCATCCTTCATTTCAGATACATGAACCTTGTGCCCTGCCATGTAGAGATTTTCCGCCTGATTGAAATCACAGTCATAAAGATAACCATCCCATGATACTGATACCAGCGTCCGGCACATAAGGCCTTGAACAGCTTCTGGATTGAATGCAGATGCAAGTGTCTGTATATAATTATTATAATTGTCTGATTTTATAAGCCATTGGCGAAATCTCCCAACAGGCATATTTGCAAAGCTGAAAAAATTATTAAAAATAATTCCTCTTTTTTTCCTCAGAACCTCTCTGAATCTCTTTTCAGTCTGTGTTTGTGAAGGTGGAAGAAACGCCCCTGAAGGGTTGGATACCAGGTTGAGTTCTAGTCCTGTACCTTCCTTGCCATATCCAATATCGTTGAGTTTTTTGAGGGTCTCAAGACTTTTTTGATAAATGTTATCGCCTCTCTGGGCATTGGTTTGAGACTCGTTTAAAGAGGGAAACGAAGCAACAATAGCAGCACCATTTCTCTTTAAAAGTTCTATGAGATCGTCTCTTGTTCCATCACTTAAAACAGAAAGATTTGATCTGAACATGATTTTTCTGGCAAGAGGTGCAAGTTTTGTGATCAGCATTTCTATGTTGGGATTAAGTTCCGGAGCACCGCCTGTAATATCGATCGTCTCAAAACGGCATCTTTCGGCATATGCTATGACCGCCTCCGCTGTCTGTCTGTCCATAATCTCAGTTCTGCCGGGGCCGGCATCAAGATGGCAGTGTCGGCACAGCTGGTTGCATAGCAGTCCCGTATTGATCTGAAGCGTTGTGGTCTCCTGCCGCACAATCTTGATGTCGTGCTTAGAAAGAGTCATTGCAAATGGTTCAACAGTTGAAGATTTAGTCATCATAAACTCCAGATTTTGTATGGATCAAGGCTTACAAAGATAGCTTGTCGGCAATCCTTCTCATCTGCATTCCATGTACAAGAGCCGCACCTCCTGATATTGCACTTGCAACATGAACCGCCTCTGTCATTTCCGAAAGGTTTGACCCTTTTTCAAGGCAGGCCTTTGTATAGGCTTCTATGCAGTAGGGGCAATGCACAGCATGGGCAACCGCAAGTGCTATCAGTGCCTTTTCCCGTTCGTTAAGTTCCCCTTCTTCAAATACAGAACCGTAATAATCAAAAAATTTCTTTGCAAGTTCAGGAGCTTCTTTGCCTATCTCTCCAAATTTTGTAAGGTCTTCAGGGTTGTAATATGAATCCATGATTTTATTATAGTTCCTTTTTTACTTGTTAGTATCATCTGAATCAGGATTTTAGGGATGAAAGGATAAAGCAGGATTTTTTCATCCCGTAGATCCTTTACCATGAAAATCCTCTCTGATTTTCATAATTCGGGGTAGCCGCCTAATGGCCATGAAGGTTTAATTCTGACCATCCTGATTCAGACAGCCACAAAACAATCAGAGTGCGGCTAAAGTTGCAGAGAGCCTCTAAAAATGGTTATAACACAGCTCCGGAATTTAACAACTTCTTCAAATAGTATCCAGTATAGCTTCTCTCGCATAAAGCCACCTGCTCAGGAGTACCTTGAGCAATAATCTTTCCGCCACGGCTTCCTCCCTCAGGCCCAAGATCGATAATCCAATCCGCAGTTTTTATCACATCAAGATTATGTTCGATCACAATCACGGTATTTCCTCCGTCTGTGAGTCTTTTGAGCACATTCAAAAGCAGTTTTATATCCTGAAAATGGAGGCCGGTCGTAGGTTCGTCAAGAATATATAGGGTCTGTCCGGTATCTCGCCTTGCAAGCTCGCGGGCAAGTTTTATTCTCTGTGCCTCGCCGCCTGAAAGGGTGGTTGCTGCCTGACCAAGTTTTATGTAAGAGAGGCCCACATCCATAAGTGTATTTAAAATATTGATGATCTGGGGATGATTTGCAAAAAGCTGACAAGCCTGCATTACAGACAGATCAAGAACATCTGCAATCGAGTGGTCTTTGTACTTTATCTCAAGTGTGGCACTGTTAAAACGCCTTCCATGGCAAACCTCGCACGGAACAAACACATCAGCTAAAAAATGCATCTCCACCTTTATGTAGCCGTCACCGCTGCAAGCCTCGCATCTTCCTCCCTTGACATTAAAAGAGTAACGACCTTTTTTGTATCCCCTTACCTTGGATTCTGGAATAATTGCAAAAAGATCCCTTATCGGGTCAAACACCTTGGTGTATGTGGCTGGGTTGCTCCGCGGAGTTCTGCCGATCGGCTTCTGGTCAATGTTGATGATTTTGTTGATATGGCAAAGCCCTTCGATTCCTTCATGCTCACCAATTTCAAGGTCAGATCCGTGAAGCTGTCGTGCTGTGGCAGGATAGAGAATCTGGTTGATAAGGGTCGATTTTCCTGCTCCCGAGACGCCTGTAACCGCAACCATAAGTCCAAGAGGAATATGCACATCAATATTTTGAAGATTGTTTTCAGATGCTTTTTTTATTGTGATCCAGCCTCTGTCGTTATTGGCAACTGAATCGTCATGGTTATTTTTACCGGTGCTGACATCATGTTTTCTTCTTTTATCAGGAATCTCGATGCGTTCCGAACCGCTTAGAAATTTTCCTGTTATAGAGACAGGATTATTTTTTATATCTTCGGGTGTACCCTGGGCAATTATCTCTCCTCCAAGGTGACCTGCACCAGGGCCGATATCAAGAATCCAGTCTGCTCTGTTAATGGTCTCTTCATCATGCTCCACGACGATCAGGGTGTTTCCTATATCTCTTAGATGACACAAGGTTTTCAAAAGTTTTTCGTTATCCCTCTGATGCAGCCCTATGGATGGTTCATCCAAGATGTAAAGCACTCCGGTCAACTCAGAACCTACCTGAGAGGCAAGCCTTATTCTCTGGGATTCTCCGCCGGACAGAGTTGGGCCTTTTCTCTCAAGAGAGAGATAATCTAACCCCACATTTACAAGAAACCCAAGCCTTCCTGAGATCTCTTTTATCAACTCTCCGGCAATAAGGCGGCGATTGCCTTCAAGCGGCAGATTGGTAATAAAATCATGGGATCTGCGGATACTCATCTCTGTGATATCAATTATTGATTTGCCCTCAATCCTTACATGAAGAACCTCTGGCTTGAGTCGTTTGCCAGAACATGCAGAGCATGTCTGCTCGCTCATGAAGCCTGAATAGTACCGTTTCTGGCCTTCTGATTGGGTCATCCGGTAACGCCTCATCAGAGTGTGGATAAGCCCTTCGTGTTCATGCTCCACCTCTCCTCTGATTTTGGCTGACTGCCAGTTGACTATAAGTTTTCTGCCATCTGCACCATTTAAAATGATATCTTTTTGCTCCTTGGGCAGATCTTTCCATGGGGTATCAAAATCTATCCCCCACTGAGACTCCATTGCAAGAAGCTGCCCCATGCCCCATGAGTTTTGGCCATTGCCATCACTTTGAGAAGATCTATCCTCACTATCTAAACTCTTCAGATGGTTATTTTTAGAAGAACCGTTTTGAAAAGAGGCACTTTTTGCAGAACCTTTTCCAGCAAATCTGCTTTTTTGGAAAGAGTTTTTAGGATCAAAATAATTTTTCCATGGCACTACAGCACCTTGACGTATGGTAAGATTTTTGTCCGGCACTATTTTATCAGGGTCCATGTACAGTAAAGTTCCGATACCATTGCATTCAGTGCACATCCCAAGAGGAGAGTTAAATGAAAAGAGGGTAGGCTCAAGTTCAGGATAGGCAATTTTGCAGCAGGAGCGTGCCTCGCTCATTCTGATATCTTCGGGTGCCTTATCCACAAGCTCTTGTCTCTGTCCCATAACATGAACAACAAGCTGTCCGTTTCCGGCCTTGAGTGCTGTCTCAACCGAATCTGTCACACGGTTTTGGAATGTATCGCTGTCATTGACAACAAGCCTGTCAACAACCACGTCAATATTGTGTTTTTTGTTTTTGGCAAGAGACTGGATATCTTCAAGGTTATGAACAACACCATCAATTCGAGCCCTTGCAAAACCATCTTTTTTAAGGTTATCAAGAATATCCTTGTATTCCCCTTTGCGGTTTTCAACAAGCGGTGCAAGGATAAGTATTTTTGAGCCAGCAGGAAGAGACAATATCTGGGATACCATGCTCTGGGCATTGCCTCTGCCAACCTTGCTTCCGCATTTTATGCAGAACTGCTCTCCAACTCTTGCAAAGAGCACCCGAAGATAGTCGTAAATTTCAGTTATGGTCCCAACAGTTGAACGTGGATTTTTGCTTGCAGATTTTTGCTCTATCGAGATGGTGGGAGAAAGCCCTCTGATGGTATCATACTGAGGTTTTACCATCTGCCCGATAAATTGCCTTGCATAGGCTGAAAGAGATTCTACATAACGGCGTTGCCCCTCTGCAAATATGGTGTCAAACGCAAGGCTTGATTTGCCCGAACCTGATACTCCGGTAAAGACAATCAGTTTTTTTTTAGGCAGCTCAACATCAATGTTTTTAAGGTTGTGCTCTCTTGCACCTTTTATTGTTATGGTGTTTAGTTCATGGATGGTGTTTAGTTCATGGATGGTGTTTAGTTCATGGATGGAGTTTGGTTCATGGGTGGTGTTTGGTTCGTGGGTTGTTTTGGGTAGTGTGTATTGCATTTTTTATAGTTCTGCCTTTAGACCGTAAAGCCCAATGCTTTGGCTCTGGGATATAAATTCCGCTTTAGCGGTTTTTTTTCTTGTTATCAAATTGTTAAATTTTTGTTAATACTTCTTTCTTTTTAATACTTCTTGCTTTGAACTTGGGCCTTTACAAGTCCCTTCTGAGTCTTTGATTCATAAGGGGTAACTGACTGCACATGGTTTTGTCTTACCGCTTTTTAACCATCAAAAGTCAGCCTTAAAATTTACCCATCTATAAACTTCGGACAAGGCGATCTCACATTGAACAGCCTCGATGATCATGGTCTTGTCCATCTCTTCATATGTGGAATAGAGCCATTTTTCCCCATTGCTCCTAACAAATTTTTCTACAAGACAGGAGTGCTGAGATACAAGAATATATTCCTTGAGAGATGAAATCAGGCGATAATGCTGAAATTTGATGCCCCTATCGTATGCCTCTGTGGAATCAGAAAGTACCTCAATTATTACCAGAGGATTAATTAGCGTTTCCATGCCAATTTCTTTTTCAAGTTCGATATCCCCACAAGCAACAACAATATCCGGATATGTGTATTTATCAATCTCCTGAACTTTAACTCTCAAGTCATTTACAAACGCTCTACATGGAGATTGTTTCAACTGGTTTCTTAATTCACCAAAGATATTTCCACTGATCTGGTTATGATTCAGAGTTGCTCCTACCATCGCAAATATTTCACCATCAAAGTATTCATGCCTTGTTTCCGAGGTTTTTTCAAACTCAAGATACTCCTTCGGTGTAATCCCCTCTTTGTTCTGTGGTTGAGCATTCATATTTTCTTCCTCCCTCCCTTCCTCTCACTTGTTCACTATTTCCCTCACTCTTACGCACCGCTTTTTCTTGTCTCTTATGATATTGCCCAATGTGCCAGCCTGCCATACATCCAAACCTTTAGTTGTCCGGTCTTGATACCATAGTATCTCATAGGACTCTTTAACCAGACAATCTACCATAATATATTTTTACAAGAAAGGAGTTTGTCTGTGTCAGAGAATTAACAGGCTCATTAGATTCTATTTGTGGCTTGACATTGGAAAATAGCTGTGATCAAAACCGCTTCATATAGACTTCCAGAAAAGTCTTTTTATCCCGTCCTGACGTGTAAGGTCAGCCCTTTGTCTGAATTAGGATGCTCAGGATTAAAAGATGTACAGGATGAGAAAAAATCCTGCTTTATCCTGTAAATCCTGACCATCCTGATTCAGACAATATTAACAACAGCCTTTGAGTAACCTTTACCATGAGAGCATTTTTATGAATCTGAAACAAGATAAGACGATGGACCTTAAAACTGCAATCAGCACCTATGTGAAGCACGGTTGTCATCTCTCCATAGGAGGATTCACGATAAACAGAAACCCAATGGCTGCCGTGTATGAGATCATACGGCAGAAAATCAGGAATATCCATCTTTACGCACACTCTAACGGGCAGGGTGTGGATGAACTGATCGGGGCAGGGTGCATATCTGATCTTGAGATCGCCTACGCAGGAAGCGGAAAATTTGCCCCCACCTGTATCCGGTTTAGAAAAGCAGTTGAAGAGAATCTCATCCGTGTGGAAGATTACACAAACTACCAGATGACTCTGCGTTTTCTGGCAGGCTCGATGGGGATTCCATTTTTGCCTACCCGCTCCTCTCTTGGCACCGATATTGTTAATAAATGGGGATTTTCAGACAAGATGAGAAAATCCTCTGATAAATTGCCGGATCAGAAACTTATTGTAATGGACAATCCTTTTCAAGGATGGCTCGATACCCAGAAGGTGGTGTTGGTGCCTGCTATCAGGACTGACGTTACAATCATTCATGTTCAAAGAGCTGACATACGGGGAAACTGCCGTATTCAGGGGCTGACATTTGCAGATGTGGAGCAGGCAAAATCGGCAGAGCATCTGATTGTAACCTGCGAGGAGATTTGTGATAATGATATGCTCAAAACTGATTCAGACCAGAATCAGATTCCCTTTATCCATGTTGATGCTGTTGTTCATGTACCAAAAGGGGCTTACCCTACAGCGTGCTATCACTATTATGATTACGATCCCAAATACCTGAAAAATTATGCTCAAAAAGCCAGAGAGGATGCAGCCTATCTTGAATATATCGATACTTTCATTCATGGATGCCGTGATCACGCTGATCTTATTTCAATGATAGGGGATGAACGGATGGCCATGATTGCAGCAGACCCTGAAACCGGCTATGCAAAAAATTTAGATAGAAGATGAGTCGGGGAATTTTTAGCCAGAAGATGAATAGAGGGGATTGAAAATGTATTACACATTAAAAGAGATGATGACCCTGATCGCAGCAAGAGAGATCAAAAATAGCGATATCGTTTTTTGCGGAACCGGTATCTCCATGCTGGCTGCAATGGCGGCTAAAAACATCAATGCACCTGAAAGTGTTATTTTCTTTGAAACCGGTGCCATTGACTCCTTGCTCGAAGAGCTGCCTCTTGCGGTTGCAGATCCAAGGGTGATGTACCGTACATCTGCCAACAGCGGTCTTCTTGACTCCTTTGCAGCCATGCAAAACCCCATTACAGGAGGGCATGTCATAGGAATTCTTGGTGCTGCCCAGATTGACAAGTTCGGTAATCTTAACTCCACAGTGACAGGTGATTACCATTGGCCTGAAATTCGCTTTTCAGGAAGCGGGGGAGGGTGTGATGTTGCCTCTTTTGTTCCAAGAAGCATTATATTCATGCAGCATGAAAAGAGAAAATTTGTGAACACTTTGGATTATATGACAAGCCCTGGATATCTTGATGGCCCGGATGGAAGAAAAAATGCCGGTCTGCCCGAAGGTGGCCCGGTTATGGTTATTACAAATATGGGTGTGATGCGTTTTGATGATAAAAGCAAGCTGATGTATCTGTCAGCCTTTTATCCTGGAATTTCTCCGAAAGATATACTTGCACATATGCAGTTTTCAGTGGATATCTCCCGTGCAAAAGAGGCAATGCCTCCCACTGAGAAAGAGCTTCGGCTTTTAAGAGAAAAATGTGACTGCCAGAGATTGATTCTTTGATAGTCAATAGTTTTTTAACAATATTACTGCTCCAGAATACTTTTGAGCAGATGCACAATTTCAGTCATTGAAACAGGCTTTGGCATTACTCCTGAAAAGCCGTAATCTAAATAGTTCGCCATAACAGGATCGTTGGAATATCCGCTCGATACAACGGCCTTTACGTTTGGGTCTATCTCCTTTAAATGTTTGATTGCCTCTTTTCCACCCATGCCTCCAGGAACTGTCAAATCTAAAATAACAAGGTCATATGGGGAATTGCGGTTGAACTCTTCCTGATACTTTATAATGGCCTCCTGTCCGTTATTTGCAAAATGGGCATTGTAACCAAGTTTTTGAAGCATCCTGTCAAGAAGTTTGCAAAGAGGCTCCTCATCATCCATGACTAATATCTTGCCCTTGCCTTGATGGCTATTGATCTCTTTTTGTATGATGTCAGATGCCATCTCTTCAACAGATGGAAGATATACCTCAAAGGTTGTGACCTCGCCCTGTATGGATTTCACTGATATATGACCCTGGTGTCTTTTGACTATGGAAAAAGCAGTGGCAAGCCCTAAGCCACTCCCTTTCTGTTTTGTTGTAAAAAAGGGGTCAAATATCTTTTCCATATGTTTTGAGGATATCCCCATACCGTTATCCTGAATGGTAATTTTTATGTATGAGCCAGGTTTTATGGGCATACCATCTTCTTCTTGAACCTCAATATTGGCTGTATCAATAGATATCTCTCCGCCTTCAGGCATTGCCTGTACAGCATTCAATACAAGATTCTGGATAACCTGACTTATCTGACCCTGATCAGCAGAGGTAGATTTCAGATCCACAGGCTCATTGAAAATAATCCTTACGTTTGACCCTCGAGCCACAAATTTTGCAGATTCCCGAATAATACCATCAATTGAGATTATTTTTTTAATGGGTGCCCCGCCTTTTGCAAAGGTCAGCAACTGATGGGTCAAATCCTTTGCCCTGTGAGTTGCGGCCTCAACATCAGAAAAAACTTCCTGAAGCTCGGCATCATTTGGCCAGCGTGTCATTGCAAATGAGATATTGCCTGTAATTACGCTTAAAATATTGTTGAAATCATGAGCAATGCCACCGGCAAGAAGGCCAATGGATTCAAGTCTCTGCATTTTCAACATCTCCTTTTCCATTTTGCTCTGCTGGGTAATATCACGGAAAACCAGCACAACCCCTATGATCTGACCATAGTCATCTCTTATTGGTGCACCGCTGTCTGCGATAATCCGCTCAACACCATCTCTTGCGATAAGTGTGGTATGGTTGGCAAGCCCTATTATGCTTCCTGTCTTGAGCACATTTTGAACAGGGCTGAAGCATGGCTTTCTGGTATATTCGTTTATGATATGAAATACCTCGCCGATATGTCGTCCAGTGGCCTCTTCTTCTGTCCATCCGGTCAGCTCTTCGGCAACCTTGTTAAGAAGAACGACACTCCCATATTTATCGGTTGCAATGACACCGTCTCCAATGCCTCTGAGAGTAATTCTCAACCGCTCTTTTTCAGTTCTGAGAATTGCTTCTGCCTCCAGACGTACCTCTTTGTTATAGAACTGATCAAGACAAAAGGAGATATCATTGGCAAGCTCGCTGAACAGATCAAGGATCTCTTGAGAAATACTCTTCTCTTCGTGTCTGTGGATATGCAGGATATATTCAACTTTTCCCTGGCATTTTACAGGCAGTGCCAGTGTTGATTGACAGGCAATATCCTTGCAAAATCCCCACCATTTTTCAAATTCAGGGTCATTTTCAAGTCTGAATGAGACAGCCATTTCACCGGTTTTTATCACATGTCTGGTTATATCAAGTCCAGGCATTAGATAGGGCTGACTTGAGACAGACTCCATAAATATTTCAGATTGTTCTCCTTTACAGATAATCGGCACAAAGATATCTCCAAAATCACTCAGCTCCGCAATCCAGACAAGCAGTGAGTCGGTCTCATTAATCAATATAGAGCATACCCCGTTTAACAGCTCTTCTCTGCCATCTGCTTTTACAATCAGTTGATTGACCTTTCGTATTGCATTCAAATCCATGTTAAGGCTTGCAATTTCATTTTCATTAAGAATCTGCTCTGTCATATCCCTTATAATTATCAATGCTCCGGTCTGTATGGAATCTTCATGCAAAGGATAGATGCGGGTCTCTTGCATCATTGGAAGAACAATATTTTTTTTTACTATATCAAAGGGTATAATGTATTTATGTATAAAAGGGGATAATATATTGGCCTGACCATCTTCAATAACTTTATGGATGTAGCTCTCTTTTTTTCGTGAGCATATATCTGGAAACATCTTAAAGATATTTTGTCCGATCAAGCCTTTCCAATCTCTCTTTAAGTGTCTTTTGACAAAACTGTTGATCGATACGATGTTGTAGTTCATATCTATCTGGATTAAACCAAGAGATAGACCCTCATTTAAAATATAGTTAAGCGAAGTTTGCATGTTTTCTATTTTCCTAAAACTCTTTTTTGCAGATTTTTAACGACAACCAGAAAATTTTTGAAACTAAGCAGCACAAAAAGATACCCTTGAATATTTTCAGATTTTATACTCATCTCGTTTTTTACAACAATAGCCTTGTCAAGCTCTTCCATTTCATTGAGCAGATTTTCAAAATAGAGTGTGGAGACCTCAAGCGAAACATTGGGTATTGAAAATTTTATCTTGCCATCAATGAAATTACTGATAGCCGAAATATAAGAGACCATAATGATATTGCCTATCTCATTTAATGTGGATATGCCAGTTTCTGTGATGCCTTGAACCTTTTTTTTATCACCATATATCGTATTTAGAAGAGATATTCCGCACTCCTGAGTATAAAAAAGAAGGGTTTTTCCCTCTATTATGCCTGTAAAATCCTGGGCTATATAGATCCCTAAATTTTCAACCTCATTCTTGATATAGGTCTTGGCTTTTTTGATATCCATGATATGGACATCTGGAACCTTTATGATGACTCTGGCATTCACAAGTTGGGATAATGCATCAGCAGCCTCTCCTAACCCCATATTTATTACCTCTTTTATAATGTCAAACGATCTTTCATCCAACTTGTCATCTTCTATTTTATCCGTCATGTCAAATTCCTTTGATTATAATTGTATTGAATGATGCTCAAGAGAGCTTATCCGGCATTATCTTTTTATCCAGGCTATCCTGATTCGGACAGCAAATCTATCAACCCAGTTCAGCATTCAATATTTCTAACAATCTATCAGGATCAAGAGGTTTTGGCAAAAAAACCCTTGCACCTGCGTCAAATGCCTCTTTTTGCCTGAATTTTTGTTTGTCAGTCGAGCAGACTACAGCTATTAAATCAGGGTTTTTAACTTTAATAGCATGGATTACGTCAATTCCATCCATATCAGGCATCAGAAGATCAACTATAATGGCATCAGGTTTTTCCTCTTCGTATTTGTCTATCCCCTGCTGACCGTTTTCAGCCTCAACAACTTCATATCCAGCATTCTCAAGAATCTGGTTGTGGATTGCCCTTGTAAAAGCGGCATCATCTATTATCAAAATTTTTTTCATTTTTTTTCTCCATTACTGATTTGAAAATCCCGGCAGTATTAACTATCAAAG
>JADGBC010000091.1 GCA_015231705.1 Desulfamplus sp.
ATTTTTCACTGGAAAATTCTACCGAAAAATAGAGAATTGACAAAGGGCTATTTTAAATCCTATCAGTATAAAAAGACACCAGTAACTCTTATAATAGGGACAGCATGCAGGTCAATGAATGCCATCTGCTTAGCTATTATAATACTGAATTTTTTTTGTTTGCCAGCAGTTTTGTAGTGTATTATAGTATTTCTTGATCTGCCCTGCATCTAAAAAATTTTTGATATTAAAAGTCTGTTTTATTTTTTTGGGGGGATCATAACTTACAATCATATTATGACAGGAGGTGACCAATGAAGTTTTTAAGATCCTTTGTTTCTGTAGTTTGTATCTCTGTTCTTAGCCTTGGCATATTTTCCGGCGTATCACTATCTGCCAACTGTATATCTCTATATGATATTGAGCCTCTTGCCGAAGATATCTATTTTCTCGAACTTATCAACAGAGCAAGAGCAAATCCAGATGGCGAGGCACAGCTCTATAACATCGACCTCAATGAAGGCGTCTCTGCCTCAAGCACTATAAACAGTTACCCCAAACAACCTCTTGCCTTTAATCTGACTCTTTACAAAGCAGCTCTTGCACATTCTGAGGATATGTTGGCAAAAGATTACTTTTCCCATTATACATTCCAGACTAATGATTCACCGCAGGATCGGGCTGTTGCACAGGGTTATAACTATTATTCAGGTGAAAATATAGCCATCAATATGTCAACCGGATCTCTTGGAATTACCCAGGATAATGCTGCGTACCACCATGAACTTCTTTTTGTGGATGAAAACTATCCCAACAGAGGTCACCGTGTAAACATGCTTGCATCTTCCCATGCTGAGGCAGGTGTCGCATTTTCCTACGGGGATTATGAGCGATACCCGAATGCTGTGGATAGCACCAGTGACTTTGGTAGAGGTGAGTTTCCTGCATATATATGTGGTGTTATTTATGATGATAAAAATGGGAATGCTTTTTATGATGTGGGAGAGGGGATTCCTCACACCACATTGACAGTAATTGAGACAGGGCAAATCGTGGAAGCTTTTTCTGCAGGTGCATACAGCCTTGGCATATCTTCACCAGGTACATTTACCGTTGAGGCATATCTGTGCGAATTCAACACTTATGCCACGAAAACTGTTGTTGTTGGCAATGACAACGTAAAACTTGATTTTCTGCTAAGTGACTTCGGCACAGGCTCTACAGATAACGGCTCATGCAAAGCTCTTACAATTGCTGAACTTTTGACCCCCGTGACATCAGAGGATTTTGCCAGAATACCGCTCAAGGTAAGTTCGGTTACTCACCCGACTTTTGCAATAAGCACTCCATTTATATCTATGGATATATCTTTTCCATGCTACACAGAGGCTGTTGATCTATATATTGCAGTGCTGGCTCCGGACCAGAATCTCTATTTCGTTAAAGGTGATGGTAATTTGACATCATCTGAGTTTGCACCTATGTCTATGCAGACAACTGTGGCAAAAAATATGTCACTTGAATTCAATACTCAAAAAGGTGATTATACTATTTTCTGGGCGGCAGTACCTGCAAACGGGGGAGATCTGCTTGCGGTAGACTGGTCAGGCTATTCTGAACTTGGATTTCTCATGCACCGGATTGATTAATTAATAATTTTAGAAATTATAATGAACTACTCATGGGGCAATCTTGACGAGCTCAATATTGCCCCATGCACCCAGCTTTTTGCCTTTGATAATGATGATCCCTTCAACTCCGGGAATCTGCTGTCCCACCTCAATGGCTTTTTCAATATCACAGTCTTGTTTCACGATATTGCCAAGTGCCGTTGCTGTCGCGTCTGCAAGGGTACACGAAGATGAAATTACAGTGGCTGCATCTGCCTTTCCAAAGCTCATGGAGTGCCCCACGGTTCCGGAAGATGTGCAAAGTGCCATAACTCTTTTACCTACAAATCTATTATCTGTGTCTAAACTTTTCATTTCTGTAATTCGTGGAGTGATTCTGACTCCTACTTTCATGCTCAATGGGGATTTTCCAGCAAAGATGCTAAAGATCATGTCAGAGTTAGTTTTGAAAAAAATATCTCCCCCATTTTCCACAATCACCTCTGTTGAATATTCCATCAAAGCCATGCCGGTCTGTTCTGCAATGGCTCCTGCTATGGCAGCCATTGGTCCCACGCCAGCTTTTTTACCAGCATCAATCATATCTATAATGATTTGAGGGAGGGCTGGAAGTGTGGGCTTCAGTGGTATTAGAGATGTTCTGAATTCAGGATTAAGTTGCATATAGGCTTCAACAAATCCACGCTGCTTCATGACGGTTCTCAATGCTATTTGAGACAAATCAGATTCTGCCTGTATGTGAAGATCTGTCTCTTTGACTGTGACCCTGAAGGGAATAAGCCCTTCTCTATTTGATCTTGATCGGTAGTTTCGATTTTCGAACATATCGCTAACTCGGAATAAAATAATGATGGATTTTTAACCTGACGTAGAAATTCTGGCCCTCGGGGCCAGGTCAGAGTGCAGAGGCTTTGCCCTCTCTGTACGACTCATGTTACAATAAAATTTTCAAGGCACTACAGAGCATACTTTTGCCACAAAAATAGTTGAAGATTATTTTTTAGACTCTTATTGATGATGGATGAAGTGATTCCGGAGCCTGGGATATAAAAAATGAGTCCGTCATTCCTGATATAAAATCTCTTACAATTTCCACATTCGAGTGATTTTGCAAATAGTTTTCTGAAAGACCTCCAAGGAAATTTCGGTATAAGATAGACCTTAGGTTGTTTGTTTCCAGATCATTTAAAAAAGATTCAAAAAGGTAGGTGTAGATCTGCTGAACTGATTTTATATGTTTTTTTATGGCAGGATTCCCGTAGATCCTTTCATAATTGAACGATTTTAAATCGTTCAAAGCGTGGGATATCTCATCGCTAAATGAAATAAACGGCTGTCTAAGGCTGGTTGCAATAATATCTGTTACAAGATTATATACAATGGTTCCGTTAGTATTGCCAAGAAGGTTGGCACAACTTACGGGCAATTCATCTCTTTTAATCAGATTCAACCTTATGGAATCCTCAATATCTCTTCCAATATAGGCAATTGTATCCGATATTCTTACAACACATCCCTCCATAGTCATTGGAAGTGCATCAATTTTAGAGAGATGGTCTAACTTTTCAGTCAACTTCATTTTGCAGATTGTTTTGTCAAGGTTCTCAAAGACAATTTCATGCGAGTCAGAATGTTCTGAATATTTGATGAATTTGTCTCTTGCAGGTTTAATTGCAGAGGCAGGCAGTTCTCCATTGTGGCAGAGAATGGCATCAAGAGTCTGTAGCGATAGATTCCAGCCTCTTCCTTTTTTCTCTATTTTTTCAAGAATCTGGATAGACTGGACATTGTGATGAAAATAACCGGCTCCATATTTATGGGTAAGTCCTGACAGAATTTTTTCTCCATCATGACCAAATGGCGGATGGCCAAGATCATGTCCCATGCTTGCCGCCTCAATAAGATCCTCATTAAGGCCAAGATATCGTCCAATTGTTCTGGCTATTCTTGAAACAAGCTGTACGTGCAAAACCCTGTGTGTCAGATGGTCATTTTTTATAAGAGAGAAGACCTGAGTCTTGTCAATATAACGGGTATAGGCTAATGAGTTCAGAATGCGGTCTGCATCAACACTGAAACTCTGCCTGTACCCGTTTTCGACTCTTGAGTCTTTGATGCGGCGGATGGCACTGTCGCTGAAAGTGGCAAGTGGTGAAAAGATCTCTCTTTCTCGTTCATTGAGAATATCTCTCATCCACCCAGTCTGTTCATGCGATTTTGTTGGTATCATTTTGGTGGCAATTCATAAAATTTTCCAAGAACCCCTCTATTCCTTCAGGGTAGAGGCCGTTGATTTACTGTAACTGTTTTGTAATGTTATCTACAATGGTTTCAAAAGCTTTGGAAAAATTTGAGGGCTTATTCTGCATCATCATTGGAACTCCTTCATCACCAGATGTCACAACTGCCATGTCAAAAGGAATTGATCCAAGGAATTTTAACCCCTCTTTTTCTGCAGTAGTCTCTCCTCCGCCACTTTTAAAGAGTTCAATAACCTCGTTGCAGTGTGGACACTTAAATGGTCCCATATTTTCCACAATGCCAATAGTCTCCATCTTTACTGTTTTACAAAAAGAGATAGATTTGCGGACATCAGCAAGGGCAACCTCTTGAGGTGTTGTTACAATGACTGCCTTAGCATCTGGAATGGTCTGAATTACAGATATCGGCTCATCTCCTGTACCTGGAGGTGCGTCAATAATAAGAAAATCAAGATCGCCCCATTCCACTGAACCAATAAACTGCTTGATCATGCCTGTTTTGGCAGGCCCTCTCCAGATTATGGCCTGATCTTTATCCTGCATTAACCCCTGGATAGAGATAACCTTCAGGTTCTCTCCAGCATTTTGAGGAATGAGAAGATTGTTTGAAGAGATGTCAAGCAGTCGAGTCATGCCCATCATCTGTGCAATTGATGGGCCGTGAAGATCCACATCCATAAGGCCAGTCTTAAACCCTTTAGATGCAAGGCTTGCTGCAAGATTGGCAGATACACTGCTCTTTCCTACACCGCCCTTGCCGCTGAGGACAAAAATTTTGTGTTTGATTTTGGCAAGGGATGCCTGAATCATCTTTTCCTGTTCTTCCTGGTGGTTAGCCTGTTTACTACTGGATGGGCATCCAGAACTTTTCTTTTTTGCCTGATCAACACTGTCATAAAGCATGGTATCTATTTTACTCCTGTGGTTTGTATATTATTATTACCGTTAGAACTTGTTTATGTGAAAGTCTCTTTAAATAACCGTGATTATATGACTTTCATTTGGCCTTGACTTTGAACAGATTAACTTAGTTGTGGCCGATAGGCAATACCTAAGCTCCGGGCCGTGCCGGTTATTCCATATTGGGTGATAATGAGCATTATCTTGATTCTGTCAAGACAAACATATCCGGTCTGATCTGGATATTGGGTTGATAACTGGTTATCTCAAAGTCAATTGTTCGACCTTCATTGTCCCTGACTTTGACTTTTGCCGGGATCGAAAATGAGTCAAAGTTTTTGTATTGTTTATTAAATACACTGTGAATAAGTTTTCTATGTTCGTCTATCAGAGAAAAACTGAGTATTTTACTTTGAGGTCCTATGACAATATTTTGAGATTCTCCATTCCATCTTTTTTTAAGAATCAACATGGTATCAGTTGATTGGGCAGAGTCGGTGATCTGAGCAATAGTGGCAATGTCAAATTTGCCAATGGGTACCCTTCCTGCAAAAATAGAGAGAATATCCTGCATTTTTACAGGTATGGAGACAACCTCTTTCAGAGATGGATTTTTTGAGTTGACCTTTTTTGTATTATGCTTGCCAGTATGAGAGATGAATGTGACTGTCTTGCCGTCCGCAAGGATTGTCTCAACCGGATGGCCGGCACTCAAGAGAGTGAGTCGAATCTTGTCGGGAAATGAAGCTGCCCAGGCCATTCGGAATTTTGTTGTCTGTTTCGTGTCTGAGATGGTTATCCATCCGGACCCTTTACAGGTTTTGATCTCTTTATTTATATTTTTTATCTGTTGTAAAATCTTCAGGGCTTCGTTTGTTTCTGCACTATTGATATAGGATGGCTGCTGTGTGATAGAGCATCCTGTAAAAAGTGCTGTTGCAATCAATATAAAAATAAGCGACGATATGGTCGCTACCCTAAGAACATAAGAAGAGTTGCTGCAATTATTTTTGGATTGAAATTTCTGAGCCATAAAAAACAACATTATTATCTTAATTTCCTTAATTTTGCTTCTTGATCATATTTGTTATTTCATCAATCTTTTTTTCCAGTACTGCTTTATTCTCAGGATTCTGATTTTTAGAAAGAGCCTTTTTGTAGGCTTCAATGGCCTTATGGTACATCTTGTTTCCCTTGTATGCATCTCCAAGGTGCTCTGTTATAACAGGATCTTCTGATGAGAGATTTACAGCCTTCTCAAGGATCTCAATGGCCTTATCATACATACCTTTTTTATAATAGACCCATCCAAGGCTGTCAGTAATATACCCATCATTGGGTTTGAGTTCCAGGGATCTGCTAACAAGTTCTTCAGCTTCATCAAGGTTTGTTCCAATCTCTGCATAAGTGTATCCAAGATAGTTAAGAGCACTTGAGTGATCTGGGTCAAGCTCGATAACCCGTTTCATTGCCTTTATGCATCCATCTTTGTCACCGGATTTATCCGCGATAATTCCTGATCTAAATAGAAGCTCTGTATCGTCAGGAGAGACGACAAGTCCTTGTTGAAGCAGGGCAAACGCCTTGTCAAGCTGGTTTGCCTCTTCATAAAAAGCAGCAAGATAGACAATCAGTTCTGTGTCTCCAGAGAGTTCGTTTAACTTTGATTCCAGCAATTCAATTGATTTTTCAGGTTGCTTCATCTGACTGTAAATATATGCAGTATGAAAAATTGACTTTTTATATTGTTCAGAATCAGGAGTTACTTTCATGAAATGTGATATCGCTTTTTTGCTCTCCTTAAGAGAGTCAAACGTAACTCCGGCAATATAGTGCAAAGCTGAATTTTGGGGGTCACCCTTCAGGATCTCTGTAAAAATAATGATCGCATCATCGCTTCTCTGGTTATTAATGATCTCTTTTGCCATTGCCATCATCATAGTTTCACTGTTCTGGTATCGTTGCCCAAAACCAACAAACATTTTAGATGCTTTTGATTTTTCACCCTTTTTATAGAGAAAGAGGGGTAATTCTATAGCTGCTTTAATATTGTTTTTATCAATCTTAAGGATATCTTCGTAAAGAGCGATAACCTTTTTGTCTGAATCCTTTTGTGATCTGTAGTTAGATTTGTAAATTGTAATCAGTTCAAATCTTGGCTCTACAAGATCTTTTTTTAGCTCAATACTTCGTAGTAACGCTTTTTCCGCTTGAATAAAGTTTTTCTTTTGAACATTTATTTTCCCAAGAAAATAGTGGGCGGCATATGATTCAGGAAAGTGGCCGACCATTTTGGAAAATAGTCGGAAAGCATCTTCAGAACCATTATTTTCCATATAAAGGTTGCCAAGCACAATATAAGCATCATGATTTTGAGGGTTGAGTTCAATAATTCGTTCGTAAATAGTCTTTGCTTCATTTAAATTATTAAGTTGAAGATTCAATTTGGCAAGAATAAGCAATATATCCTCATCATCAGGATGCTTTTGAACAAGCTCTTTGGCAACATTGATGGCACTTGCATTGTCCTTGTTTATCAGATGCAAAAAAATCATACTTTTTTTTAGATAAATGGACTCAGGATCATTATCAATTGCCTGTTTAAGAGCATCAATGGCAAGAGCAGTCTCACCCTTTTGTTTATGACGTTCTGATTTTATATAATAGTAGTAGGCGGATTGGGAAAAATCTTGATCTTCTGTATCCATCTCATCATCTGCATTGAGTTGATTCTCTTCTTTGATCTTATTGTTAACTATTTCACCATCAATTTTTGCCGAATCTTCTGATGGGGTATTTGCATCTTGCTGTTTGATTTCAGGCTGTTGAGGAGTATTTTGGATCAAATATCCACCGCAGGAAGACAGAGACAATCCAATCAATACATTTACCAAAATAAATATGGCTAATGAAAAAAACTTTAAATGTTGTTTCATGCTATTATGATAGACTCCCGATATAACTTGGATGAATTATTGTGTTTTTTACTGGTACTCGTGAGTCGTAACTTCTCATTTTTCATACGACATGTGTAGTGGTTATTTGGAGAACTTATGACTGATGAGACTGGTATTGAATTTTATGAATTGTGGTCATATTCTTGAAAATCAGGAATCTTGTTTTTAAAATATTCCTTCATTTTTTTTATAATATTATTTTCTATCTGACGTACCCTTTCTCTTGATATGTTATAAACTTCCCCTATCTCCTGGAGAGTCAAAGGCTCATCTGAGAATATTCTTTTTTCAAATATTTCAAGTTCTCTGGGTTTGAGACTTTTTTTGAATTCATTGACTCGTGTGTGTAATATATCTTCAATCTGTTTTCTTGCAACTCTATCTTCAGTCGAGTCAGTTTCGTTGTTAATGAACTCGATTCGTTCGGTATTGGAATCATCTTTAACCGGCTCGTCAAGAGAGAGATCCCATCCATCCAGGCGCTGATCCATATCCACAATTTCCTGTTCAGAAACCCCCATCCTTTCTGAAAGGAGCTTAGGTCTTGGATCAAAACCTTCATCTATTAATCTCTGTTTCTCTTTTTTAAGTCTGAAAAAGAGTTTGCGTTGTCCCTGGGTGGTTCCAATTTTAACTAATCTCCAATTATCCATAATAAATTTAAGGATATAGGCTTTGATCCAAAAAGATGCATAATAAGAAAACTTTACATTTTTATATGGATCAAATTTTTTCACTGCCTGCACTAGGCCAATATTGCCCTCCTGAATCAGATCAAGCAGATTCTGCATCCATACTCTCTGAAATTCAAGTGCTATCTTGACCACAAGCCTTAGATTGGAAGTCACCATTACATATGCTGATTCGCTGTCATTATCTTCCTGAATTTTTTTGCCAAGCATCACCTCTTCATCCCTTGTAAGCAGTCTGTATCTGTTAATTTCAGCAAGGTAGCTTTGTAGAGGGTCCGATTTTACAAGGGCATGATTATTGGATGAAGAGTGTTTCTTTACCGGAAGCATAAAATCTGCCCTGTCAACAGATGTATCCTCGTTAAGGAGATCTTCAATAACCACAAAATTATCAGGAACAACAATATCATCCTGGTTCAACAAGGTTTGGTCATCTTCAATGATGATATCCTCTTCTTTAACAAGTTCATCATCATCTTCTTCTAAAATATCGTCCGGCTCTACACTATCTCTATCTGTATGATTATCATTATCCATTTTTTATATGTCTCACTATTAAAGTTGTTTGTCTATTAACTATGCCACAATAGACCAAACTGACACAAATTTCGAATAAAAAATTTTTTTAAGAAGAATAATTTTTTTATGGACATAAGATAATGATTTTAGTATATAGACAACTCGTTTGCGCCTGTAGCTCAGCTGGATAGAGCAACGGACTTCTAATCCGTAGGTCGTGCGTTCGAATCGCCCCAGGCGTACCACAAAATCTTCAATAAAATTAAGAGGTTGGCAAGCTGATTGTCAGCCTCTTTTTTTGTTTATTACAGCAACTGTGCCCGAAATTGTGCCCAAACTATTTTCATCTCCCTGTTTCTTCAGATATTCCTCCTGTAATACTGATGCCCTCTTGAGATCCGAATCATTAACTATATTATACCTGTCAAACACAGCTCTGGTCTTATGACCTGAAACTGTCATGACTACTCTCTCAGGGACACCGGAACGCACCATATTTCTTACAGAGGTTCTTCTAAGGTCATGAAATATCGGGCCTGATGGAAGGGTAGCTTCCCACTTACGTACATACCCCTGATCCACCTTGTATCCATACCCTATACCCACTTCCCGGCAGGCATGATTCCATGCTTTTCTGAAATCCCCCATCTGCTCTGTCCCTTCCTGATTGGGAAAAACAAACGGACATAATTTGCCATCCTGCTTTCTCTTATCCCACTGAGACTTAAACATCTCCTTTAGCTCTTCATCAAGATAGACTGTTCTGGCATCATTGTTTTTGGTCTCACCTGCCTTCAAACATACAATACCATTCTGCATATCCACATGATCCCATGTAAGGGAAGCCACTTCATGGTATCTCCACCCGACCTTGTAGCCAAAAGAGACAAACTCTTTGAGATACGGTGGAAGTTGCTCACGTAATGCAATGAATTGCTCATGCTCAAAAAAACCCTTTCTTACATTGTTTTCCTTGAGCATCGGGATATATGGCACTCGATTGACCTTTGGTGGTGTCTGTCTTGCCCCAAGGTTGAGTATCCTTCTTAAAGCAGCCAGTTCCCTGTTTATTGTTGCATTTGCAGCACCCTTGTCAACCCTGTCACTTCCACATTTCGGGCATTGAAACTCTCCGCCAACATGAAATTTAGTGTTGCAGTCCTTGCATGTCCATCTCTTTCTGTCCGGGATGTATTGATCCTGAATTCTTTTTGTAGTGATGTCAGGGACTCTCACCCCCTCGAACTCATCATTCAAGTGAGCCATGCTCTGCCTTGCTCTGCCCAGAGACTTCTTTTCATTTATTTCATAATCTCTTATGAAATCTGCTGCCAGCTCATCAAATGTCATTTTTTCAAAGTCTATTGACGGAGCTTTACCCTCAGCTATATCTCCCTCTCTTCTGTTTAAAAGTTTTTTTGCCACCATCTTTGTTGTGCTGCCTGAACTTTCACGGTAGCACTTTCCGTTCCTGTAATACTTAATCCACCATGTGTTGCCTCTTTGATAAAGATTTCCCATATATTTTACCTCCATCATGCCTTGACGGGCTCAAGATGGAACAGGCATGTTGCTGGCGGTTTTACCGGAACAACATGCCATGTTTTTCTATTTTCCCATCTGTAGTGAATAAATCAATAAAAAAAGATGTCCCCATTTGATTAAAGACATCTTTTTTGAACAGACAATGACTGTAGCTTAGATAATTTTCTGCATCTCTTCCAGGAGTCCTTTGAACTCTTTACAGGCTGGTGCATTAAATTTTAAGGAGTTCATCTTGCTATTCGTTCTTTCTATAAGTTCAGTGACCTCATCCTGATCCATTTCCATAACCATAATATCTTCTTTCAGAAGCTCCACTCCCAGAGCACACCCCATATAGGCTTCAATAATTTCAACATATGCAGTAGCATTATCCAGATCGTTAATGAAACCTTCTCCGTTCATTCCATATAGAAAGAGTTCTTTTTCATTTGTTATATTTTTTAGTATTATATTAAGACTCATTCCTGATTCCTTTATGTGACATCCTCCACTGGAAAATGAAGGATGTCTTTTGTTTTAATTTTTAAATTTATTGTTTTGTATAAACTGCTCGACATCCTGATAGTCAATAAACATTTTTTTACCAACCTGCACGTAAGAGAGCTGTCCGTCCCAGATTTGACTTCTCCAGAACCACTCTGTTGCCCCAATCAAATTGACAAGGTCTTTGATGGAATAGAGTCTCTTTACGGGCACATTATGGGCACAATTTTTTATAGTCATCTGAAATAGCTCCCTGTTTCCCTGACTATTAACCTGTGACAGGTATGCTTCAGGTTCATTATTCTATCTGAACAAGCCTTTACTGTTTAGCCATTCCCAGATTGCTTCTGATGCGGTTTTTTCTGGAAAAACCTTGTCTCTGGCATCAATAAGTGCTTTGATAAAACTGTCCGTTTTCTCTCTTGATCTGAATATCTCTATTTCATGCTTTTTACCTTTTATGGTATCATACTTATACAATGCTATTAGGTCGTTACCTATATCTATGACAACAGATTCAAAATTAGCTTTATTTATATTTTTATTAACATTTATTATTTCATCGTGATCACAAGTATATATTCTCAGTTCCTCATTAACAGGTATTGTCCAATTATTTCGAGGCTCCCAGTCATATCCTTTCCAGTCAGCAAACAGTTGAAACATTTTGTCTTTTATGTCGTCTCTGATATCATCATACTCCTCAGTGAAACCATCTTCATCTTCAGTCAACGCATCCTGAATAAGGTCAAGAAGTCTGATAATAGTTATTCTACCGTAGCCATGGGATGGCTTTTGTTCCAAAAGATTCCTTACTATTGTTATGTTTTTATATTCAAGCAAAATATCATCAATTGTCTTTTTATCTATTGTACCAAAAGTCTTCTTGTGCACCCAAGGTATTGCATTATAAATATCCTGCATTGTGACCTGATCTTCCAACCGCTTGTTCTCTCTTTCGATAAATCCCATAATACTTTTGCAACGATCTGTTTTAATCAGAAGCTCAACTATCGCCTTATTCCTGATGCTCATACCTTCAACTTCCACTTCGTTTGTCTCTGCAGCTTCAATTTCTGTAGTTTCTTTTTCTGTATTTTCTATATTTTTCATGGTATTAAATCCTTTATTTTATTAGTGTTTTTAATTGCAGAGGACATTTAACATATCCTCTGCCTTATTAGTTTGTGCTGCATTCTTAGGTGATTTGTTTATGACAGCCTTATTTTTAATCCGTAATTCCTGATTTCCTGTTGCTGTTACAATCCTGTTATGCCTTAAGCCGCCGCATTCTCCTGAAGATTCGTTTCCGTCTCTATGGATTGCATATCCACTTCTGACTTTGCCAGAGAGAACTTGTTCTGGAGTGCCTGCAAGCTTTTAGTTAAATCCCTTGTTTTTTGTAGCGGATTGTTCTCAAGTTCCTCAAGCTGCCTTTTGGCGAATTCGCTTACCGCTTCAAATTTCTGAGGTTGTGTGTTAGTTGACGCTATCTTTTGCTCAATGATTTCCCTGTATTTCGCTTCACGTTCGTAACCGATAGCCTGTCTGCCAAGCTCCTGTGCTACCTTAACTGTTGTTCCACTGCCGAGGAACGGATCAAGTACCGTGTCCCCTTTGAAGCTATACATTTTGATGATCCTGAGAGCCAACTCATCAGGTGCTACAGCCGGGTGCCCCTCAATCTTTTTGACTGGGGGAATTTTCCAGACACTCCTGAAATATTGATGTCGCTCATCTTTGGTAAGGGCTGATGCAGCTTCTTCAGAAGAGGCTTTCCGTTCCCCGTTCTTTCTGAAGATGTGGATGAACTCATGTTGGTTCCGGATTCTATCCTTACCGGAAGAAGTTTCGTCCAGCTCAACTCTGGAAGGCTCTTCCTTTACCCAGATGATCTGATCTTCCAGTATGACACCATGTGTTTTTAGAACACTCTGGTATCTATGTGCCATCAGCTCTATATGAGCAGCCTTGTTACTACTCCTTCCTCCTTTAAAATCGTAGATATCGGTAATGTTCAGGGCGATAATTCCGCCTTGTGCAAGCACCCTTGCCGATTCCGTCATGACCCCCTCTATGTTATTGAGATGATCATTAAAAGTGTAATTTTTGTATTCAATACCTGCAAAACAGGGTGGAGATGTAAAAATCAGGTCAACAGAACCATCTGCCAGGGCACTCATATCTTTGGAGTCCTGATAATAAATGTTTACTCCTGACAGGTTTTCCGCTGTCTTCCTGACCTCTTTTACTGTTTTCAAGGTTTGTCCTTTGTCTTTGTACTTTGCTACAGCCTTTTCAGTTGCTTTGGCAGACCATTCCTGATCTGAAGCTCTTTTGGCCATGTTTTTTCTTTCTGTCTCTGTTCCCAGCTCAAGAAGTGCCAGCCCGTGGGTTACTGTTAGTTCCCCTTTTATGATTTGTTTCTGAACCTCTTCGGGCAGTTCCAGAAGTTTGACTTTTTTCGAGAGTTGAGTCGGTGACCCATACCCTTTGATTTCAAGATCTTTAAAACTATAACCGAATTTATCCCTCATGTTCCTGACATGCAGTGCAATGTCTATCTCGTTAAGCTGATTACGCTCTGTGTTCAGCACATATGACTGATGGGCCGCCTTATCGGCAGCGTAACCTTCAGATACGATACATGGGACACTTGTTTCTCCCAAATCCTT
>JADGBC010000092.1 GCA_015231705.1 Desulfamplus sp.
TATGTTTGATTCTCCGGTTATTGCAAACTATGTGCGTGAAGTGGGAAAAGAGAAAGTTATGGTTGTAGGACCTCTTTACATGGGGCAATCCTATGGAATCGGCTTTCCAAAGGGAAGCGAGCTTGTAGGAAAGGTAAATGCTGCTCTCAAAACCCTTAAAGACAAAGGCGTATATCGGGATCTTTATATGAAATGGTTTAATACTGAGCCAAAATAACAATTAAACCGACATGTATCGGCTGTTCTCCCTTGTTAATATTGTCTGAATCAGGATTCTCAGGATAAAAAAGATGAGCAGGATAATACATGTCAACAGCAAATGCAGGGACTCAAAGCCGTGATTCCCTGCATCCCTTCCTCCAGTGGCTCCCTTGCTGCATCCCGAATACTTTCTACAAGGCCATTGTCAAACCATATCATGATTTTGCAAAAAAATATTGACAACAAGAGATAGTAATTTTATAAGAAATTACATGCAATATTTCATAAAATCAAATATACAACACAAATGTCAACTGACGGCATAATCGAACTGACTGGGCAGCATAATCAAGACTCAATGAAAATAATTCAAACTGGCTGAGTGTTCAAGAGATCAGACCTGGCTGCATACATGTCAATAATGAGGAGGCAATTATAAAAATGAATCCCATCAAAACAAAAGACAAGACAGTTTTACGAGCACTCGGGCTTGGTGGTTATTTCGGCGGAGGTGCTGAAGGTATGGTTGATGTCATGAACGGTAGGATCGTTCGTGTACGACCCATGCAGTACGGCTGGAAATATAAACAAGAAGAGGTGAGGCAATGGGAGATAAAACGCAATGGCAAAAGCATCAAGCCTGCATGGAAATCACTTCCCGGGCCGTTCTCTCTTGCCTACAAGAAACGTGTATATTCTCCTAACCGGATAAAATATCCTCTAAAAAGGGTTGACTGGGATCCAGATGGGGAGCGAAATCCACAAAATCGCGGAAAAAGCAAATATGTGCGCATTTCATGGGATGAAGCCTCAAAAATTATTGCAGATGAGATAAAACGTGTCCATAAAGAGTACGGCCATAACGCTGTGTTGCTTCAGGGAGACGGACATGGAGAGTGCAAGACCATCAACACTCCTCACGGCCATGCAGGTGCTCTTCTTGACAACTTAGGAGGATTTACCCTTCAGGTACGCAACCCAGACAGTTGGGAAGGGTGGTACTGGGGTGCAAAACATGTATGGGGACAAGGTGCTCAGGGCATCATGTATCCTGCTGCCAATATTGTAAAAGACACTACGGAAAACGCTGATATGGTGCTTTTCTGGGGCTGTGACCCGGAGACAACTCCCTGGGGATTTACAGGCCAGTTTGCAAGCCGCCTTTGCTATTTCTGGAGTGAGGTTGGCATAAAGCAGGTCTATATCTGTCCTGATCTGAATTACGGAGCTGCCATTCATGCTGATAAATGGATCACATTTTTATATTAGGGGGTGATTGATACACAATCATGCCGGTTTAACTGAATGTAATTACAGGACTTTTACTTTTCCTGTAGTAATTCTTGAACTTTTATCAGGATTTCGTCTCTGATCTTCCTTACATTTTCAATAGATTGACCTGAAGGATCGGGCAGTTGCCAGTCCACCACTTTGCATCCAGGAATGAATGGGCAATTTTCGCCGCACCCCATAGTGACCATCATATCCAGCTTTCCCCCTGTGCTTTTAAGGGCATCTTCGATAGAGCACGGTATATTGAACGCGATATCCAGCCCCTTTTCAGCCATGACCTCCACTGCAACAGGATTTATAGCCTTTGCAGGCGTACTTCCGGCACTTAAGACATCATAGGTGCTGCCTGCGATATCTCTTGCAAATGCGGCTGCCATCTGGCTTCTACCTGCATTCTCTCTACAGGCAAACATTATTGTTTTGCGGTTCTGCATAGGGGTGAGTAACTTTTCAACCAGCTTTTCAACATCAGATTGCACTTTGCTGTCAAGTTCAGGATTCGATGAAAAAGCTCCGCGTTCGTCAACATTCGGGTAACATAGCTCGTCTGAGAATTGTGCTCCAAGGAATTGTGCTCCAAGAGCATCAAAAAAATATCTTGCAGTGAGTCTTATTCCGTCAAAAAGGTTATCTCCTTTTGTTGCACCAGTTGAAAGCAAAACTGCTTTTCTGTATGAAGACTTGGGATCATTTATATTAAATATATATTTTCTTGACCATAAAGTCTGACTTCTATCAATGATTGCCTTCATTCGGGCAGGAATACCGTAAAAATATACAGGTGTGGCAAGCACAATCAGATCTGCTCTTCTAAACAGCGAAAAGATATCATCTGCCAGAGAGTCTTTGATTGAACAGACCCCCTTTTTTTCGCAGTGGCCGCATCCGATACAGGGGGCGTAATCGGTCTTTGCAACTTGTATGTGGGCAGTTTCAAAGCCTCTCTTTTCAGCCTGTTTCAGAAAGAGAGAGAGAAGATAGTCACTGTTGCCCTTTATCCTTGGACTTGAGCTTAATCCTAAAATAAACATGATATTATATTATCCTTTTTTGTCTTTAAATTTTTTTTAGATACTCAGGCAATATTTCGGCTGTGGAAATTTATAATATTTATGAACAACTCTTCTGCATGTCAAGCCATTTATCATTTGGATGTGACCACTCTATTGAAAATTAAACCGCAATTTGTACACTTTATGTGAAAGTCTGTTTAAATAGAAGTGATTGTATGACTTTCATTCTTCGTTGTGCCCATCAGGGCATTTACAGGCAAATTTCCATCTGTCTGAATCAGGATAGCCAGAATTTACAGGATGGCCAAGATGTTTATCCTGTAAATCCTTTCATCCTGAATATCCTGATTCAGACAGTGTTGACAAGGCTCTTGACTGGATAGGTGTCGATTTTGAGAATTACAACCTGCTTGACAAATCAAAGTACATTTCCTGAAAAAAACCGTGTAATACTTGATCGCATCATATTGTTACCTACACTGTCTATGCTGAAAAAACAGTCATGACATAGATAGAGGTTATCTTTCTTTCTAACCCGACTGCTGTCAACCGGCCTGGAACAGATATCGCAAAAAATGGACGTACTCAAATCAGCAGAAGAAAAAGTATCCAGACCGGATGTTGTCAAAGGTCTGTTTTTAGGCATGGCCCACCCCCTTTTGTTGAACGGCTATCCCTTTTGGGTGAACCGATACCTCTTTGTGGTTAATTTTTACCCCTTTTGGAGATACCTCTTTGTGGTCAATTTTTGTCTCTTTTGGATGAAGTAATTGATGGCTGTTGTTGATCTGGGGTTTATCCAGATCCCGCTCCTTGAGCCATGAGGCGATCTTCGGGGCAAACAGCTCCTGGCATTTTGAGCTGACATATATACCGATGTGGCCGGTTTTGAGACAGATATCTTCAGTGTCAGTACTGCCCACATTCTGGCACAGTTGATTACAGGCTTCAGGCGGTACAAGATGGTCAAATTTGCCGTAAATATTGAGCAAAGGCATGGTCAGATTTTTCAGATCAACCCGTTTTCCGCCGATTTCAAGCCTGTTTTGAATGAGCTTGTTCTCCTGATAGCAATCCTTTATGAACTGCCTGAACACTTCGCCTGGAAGGTCAGGGCTGTCAAAAATCCACTTTTCCATCCTGATGAAGTTTTCCACAAAACTCTTGTTGTCCATGTTTTCCATGAATCCTACATACTTGTCAATCATAAGGCGTGCGGGATTGAGCATAAGAAATCCAAGATTCATAAATTCCGCGGAGAGATTGCCGTGGTGATCCACAATAAGATCCACATCTATCTGTTTCATCCATAAATTCAAAAGTCCCTTGTCTGTGTCAAAATTGGTTGGAGTCACGGTGGTTACAAGATTTCTAACCTTTTGTGGATGAAGTGCAGAATATATGACGCTGAATGTCCCTCCCATGCATATTCCCATGATGTTGATCTTTTCCACACTGTTTCTTTTTCGGATAAACTCCACAATGTTATCAATATAACCGTTGATATGGTCATCAAAATCAAGAAACCTGTCTTTTCTGGAAGGATATCCCCAGTCAACCATATAGAGGTCGATTCCATTTTCAAGGAATCGTTCCACCACGCTTCGTCCAGGTTCAAGATCCAGCATTGTCTCCCTGTTGATCAGAGCATATACAATCAGCAGAGGGGTTTTTTGCTTGATTTTGCTATCTGAACGATAATGTTTTAGTTTGACCCTGTCCTCCTGATAGACCACCTCATAAGGTGTATTTGCAATATCGGTTTTAAGATCAGACAAGAGTATTTCCGAAGCTCTTCTGATCTTGCTTCTCACGCTTCTGCCATTTTCGGCTATCTTTGACATGATAAGATCAACAGGTATACCGGCTTGTCTCATAGATTTGTCTCCCTGAAATTTTTAGATTCTAATCTGTTAAAGATTCTCTTGCATCATGACACTTTACCAATGCGTTGACAGTGCTGTCGAAAATATTACTGTAATCAGGACTTTGAAACAGAAGCATATAGTGATATCCAAGCTGATTTGAGCCCCTCTTTGTTCTCAGGGGTAAAACTGATGATTGTATATTTAGTTTGCCTGGCTGTACGCATTGTGAAGACCATCCTTTCTGTTTTTGTATATGTCGACCTCAAGGATCTCGATTTGCCTTACAAGTTGACCCAATGCCGCATTGGCATCTTCAAGAGATATAAATTTGTCATCAGAGCACTCCCTTACGATCTTCTCAAGACGCAAGGCTGAATCAGAAATAGCTGTCATGTTGAAATTGGCTGCCACCTTACTTAAGCTATGAGCATGTTGTGCAAAAGACTTGATATCTCCCTTTTTTATCAGGTTGCTTAGTGCTTCAATCCATGCAGGCAGACTCTTTACGAATCTGAGCATCATTTTCTCCACAGAGCTTGTATTGGAAATAGTTCTCACGAACTCCTCTTTGTCATAAGTGACAGGAGAGTCTGGCATGCTGCTTTGGTGTGCAGTTTTTTTTTGATTTTCAAATAACCTGTCAAACTGGCTGTTTTGAGCCCTGGAGTAGTCCAACATTTTGTTGACAACCTTAGTAAGGGACTCTGTATTGCTCTGTATCAACGCTGTGTAACGCTGCTGCTCCAGAGTCAGCCCGGTGTTCAGCAGGTTATTTGTCAATCCTGATACTTCGTTCACAGGGATGCTGATCTCATGACACATCATTGCCAGAAGTTCACTCTTTGCCCTGCTTGCTGCCTCATCTCTTTTTCTCTCCTCACAGATTTGGCATAATTGACTCCGCAGGACTATCTCTTCCTCAACTTTTTTAACTCTCATGGTGAGGTCATGGTAGCCGAAAGGCTTGAAAATAAAGGAGTCGGCACCAGCTCTTATAGCATCTTCGTAAACGTAGGCAGATACAGTACCGGTCATGACAATGACTCTGATACGGTATCTCTCCTTTATGATTTTTGTAAGTTCCAGTCCATCCATTCCGGCCATTTCAATGTCTGTCAGGACGATATCTGCCTTGAACGGTGCAGGCATGTTTGTCGTCTCTTCAAGTATTTCAAGAGCTTCTTCAGCACTTGAGACAGAACGGGTGGAATATCCTGCCCGTATAAGAAATTTCTCCGCGGCTTTTCTCAAATCCATATTGTCATCAACAATAAGAATGGAAATAGTCATGATACCCCCTTGATCTATTTTTTGTTTTTGGGCTTGCGTTAAATTTTGCAAACTGAAATCATAAAAGAATGAGCTGTTCAGATCGAATAAAGTATAAACAAGTGACAAGAGATGACAATAGTTTTAAATACTATAAAAACAGGGGGGAAATACGGGGCAGGAGCTGGTAGAAAAAGATAGCATCTACATCAAAAATAGTGTTAAATCTCTTTGTCTCTTTGTCTGAATCAGGACAGGATTGGCAGGTTTTTATACTGGTTGATACCCAGTATTCACCCCATTTTTTTTGGTATTTTAAACAATATCTATTTTTGTATTATTCAATTACAATAGATATTTTATACTGATATTATGGGGCAATTAATGATCTTTATTTATCCAGTCAAGAGCCTTGTCAAAACTGTCTGAATCAGGATATTCAGGATGAAAGGATTGACAGGATACAAATCCTTATTCATCCTGTAAATCCTGGCCATCCTGATTCAGACAGAAAATGATAGCAAGGTGTCGTTTTTGAGTAGTCAACACAACAAAATTGAAGGATAGCAGCATGCCTGGCAAAAAAACACTGGCAAAAAAAACATCTGTGCCAAAAACTAAAGAAGATTTTAACATAAACGGACAGGCTTTAGGGGATAAAGTTGAGAATGAAAGTTCTATAATTACAGATAGTTCAAAAGACTTTCATATAAACAGTTTCCCTGTTGTGGGAATCGGTGCGTCTGCTGGAGGGCTTGCTGCATTTGAGGCTTTTTTCTCGGGAATGCCGGCAGACAAAGAGCCTGGCATGGCCTTTATTCTTGTTCAGCATCTGGCTCCTGATCACAAGAGCATACTCACAGACCTGATCAGGCGTTATACCAGCATGCAGGTTTTCGAGGTTGAGGATGGAATGAAGTTAAAAATCAACTGTGTCTATATCATTGTGCCCAACCGAGACATGGCACTTTTGAACGGGAACCTCCAGTTGCTGGAACCCGTGGCTCCACGAGGCCAGCGGCTTCCTATAGATTTCTTCTTTCGCTCCCTGGCCCATGACCAGCAAGAGCGTGCTGTCTGCGTCGTGCTTTCCGGCACAGGAAGCGACGGAGCTTTAGGGGTTCGGGCTGTCAAAGGCGAGGGTGGTCTTGTTATTGCACAATCCCCGGATTCCACAGAACATGACGGTATGCCAAACAGTGCCATTGCCACCGGCATGGTGGATTGGGTGCTCCACCCGGCCATGATGGCAGAGCAGATCATGGCCTATGTCTCTCATGCCTTTAGCAAGCCTGTTGAGAAGATTGACCAGAAAGCCACAGGAGCAGAGTCACTTCAAAAGCTGTTTGTCCTGCTGCGACTCCAGACCGGTCATGACTTTTCCCATTACAAGCCAAGCACCCTCAAACGTCGCATGGAGCGTCGCATGGCTGTCAATCAGATTGATCACATCAATGATTATGTTAAATATGCTCAAAAGAGTCCTGATGAGGTTGTATCTCTCTTTCGCGACTTTCTGATCGGTGTGACCAGTTTTTTTCGTGACCCTGAGGCTTTCACTCTTCGTCAACTACCCCTCCTGAATCAATAGATTCAGGAGGGGCTTGTAAAAGCCCAAGTTGACTAGCCTAAGCCTTAATTGGCTACGTTCGGCAGGATGTAGATACCTTTGGATGTATTCGCCAGTCCAAAGCTCTGTCGTGGCACTGTAAAAGCTCTGTGAGGTAGGAGCGGTCAACCACGTTGCGAAGCCTGCTGAACATTGGCGAGGCGAACCTTACCCCTCTTCGGAGGGTGATAATAACCGAATGGTTTTTTATGAAAGTGTACGTAAAATCAAAATCAGGAGAATGGCTGATGCCGACAAACCCGGCAAATGCCAGAATCATGCTCAAGGAAGGCCGAGCCGGAGTGATCAAAAGAACACCGTTTGCCATTCAACTTTTGTACGACACTACCGAACATGTTCAACCGGTTACGGTAGGTATGGATGACGGTGGAATCAATATAGGTATTGCGGCTGTTTCAGACGGGAAGGTATTATTCCAACAGGAACTTGTTTTACGTTCGGATATCAAGTCAAGATTGGATACCCGAAGGCAATACCGGAGATCGAGGAGATACCGAAAAACAAGATATCGAAAATCCAGATCCCTGAACAGGAAACAATCCATTCCGACCTGCAAAGTTTGCGGTGGGAATGCTCCGAGTTCAAAAGTGATTTGCAGGAAGTGCATGGATATTGTGGGTGGAGTTCATCAGAAATATTCCGGGATCAAAAAGAATGAGTTTCGGATTCCCCCGTCAATCAAAGCAAAGAAAGATGCCATTGCACGAGTGGTGAGGCAGATTCCATTATCAATCTCCACAATTGTTCTGGAAGATGTTTATTTCGATTTTCAAGCCATGGAAAATCCCGACATTTCGGGGGAGCGATATCAGCATGGTGATCTGCTGTATCACAAGAATTTCAAGCAGGCCTGTCTGGTTCGCGACAAATTCAAATGTCGTGTTTGTGGCGTGGAATCAAGTCTGCAATGTCATCACGTCAAGCCAAGAACGAAAGGTGGCACAGACAAACTGTCAAACCTCATGACTTTATGCGAACTGTGCCATGACAGGCATCACAAAGAAGGAATAAAACTCCCTATGCAGAAAAGCTCTTTTTACATTTCGGCGACACATGTTCAACAAGGGAAAAACTATTTGCAAGTGGAGTTGTCACGGATCGCTCCTCTACGGACCACGTTCGGATACATCACCAGCTATTACCGGAATAAAGCCGGAATAGAAAAATCCCATGTGAATGATGCTGTGATCATTGCAGACAAAGAGGCTTTTCCTTTGGACTGGCAGATACAGACAAAACATGTCCAATCACGGAAAAGAAGTTTACATGAAGCGACAGCAAGAAGGGGACGGAAGACGCCAAATCAAACACAACAGCGAAATAACAAAAACGTCTTCACTCTGAAAGGCTTCAACCGGTGGGATACGGTGCAATACAAAGGGAACGTCGGGTTTGTCTCCGGCTTCACTGGAGGGTCATCTTGCCGGATCGTCGATATCGAAGGAAACTACATCAAAAATCCGAAGAAAAAATATACGCAGGTAAGCTTGCGGGATGTGAGTAGAATACATGGGAATAAAACAATCATCAGCCAATACGCCAATTCTTCCCCCACCTTCGCTATCGCTCAGGAAGGGGACTCCTTGGCGGAAAGTTGAAAACTGCAAATGCATTACAAGAAACATCAACTATAGTTTTCCAGGTAATTAAATTGGTGAAAATGCTGTCTGAGACCACTAGCAAAGGGTCTGTCTCACCAAAAGACTTTTCTGGAAATCTATACAAGAAGTATCTACAAAGAGGGCATTGACAAAGAGATGTATATAAATAGATAATGAGGAGCATCGACAACGAGAAGAATAAATAACTGAGGAGCACAAATAATGGCTGATGATCATACTCGTAAATATTTTTTTAATATTCTCTTTTTCCTCTTGGTTATCTTCCCCTTGCCACCATGTCATTCAGCAATTGAGGCTAAAACAGAAAATCTGACTGCCTCAATAGTGTCAGAGAGTTACGCAAAAGAGCGTCGCACAACAGAGACTCATTTTGCAGGAGATCATTCAACAGAGAGTGACCCATCAGAGAAGCTGACGACCTCCACAAATGAGGTAGGTGAAGCAGTGAATGTCCTGACAGAAAATACTCTCACCGAACTTCTCACGCCAGCAGAAAATGCGTGGATAAAGAGCCATCCTGTTGTCAGGGTAAGCGGCCCCAAGGCATTTCCCCCATTCAGCTTCTTTAACGATAAAGGGGCATCATATGGAATGGCTTACGACTATCTCAAACTCATAATAGGTGATTTGGGTATTAAAATAGAAGTACAAGTACCGATGAAATGGGAAGATGTGTTAAATAAAACCCAGGCACATGAGATAGACCTTATCTCATGTGCGGCTCTTACCAGGGACAGAGAAGATTACCTGATATTTTCTGATCCTTATCTGTCGTTCCCGCTGGTCATAATAAGCAGAAAAAATGCTTCTTTTATCGGAGGTCTTGAAGATTTAAGAGGACTTAAAGTAGTATTTATAAAAAGAGTCTCTACATACCAATGGTTGAAAGAGGATAATGTTGCTGTTAAGGAGTTGTTTGCGGACTCTCCCATTGATGCCCTTAAAATGGTTTCTATAGGGCGTGCGGATGCCTATATAGAAAACCTTGCCGCAGCCAGCTATATGATTGAAAAATATGGTCTGGCCAATCTCAAAATTGCGGCTCCGACTAATTATGACAGCTATAATCTTCACTTTGCGGTCAGAAAAGACTGGCCTGAGCTGGTATCGATCATAAACAAGGGTCTCGGCTCATTGAGCATGGACAAGCACAGAGAGATCCGCAACAGATGGCTCTCTGTTAGATACGAGTATGGAATAAGACCGGTTGACGTCTGGAAATGGGTTCTTGTGGTGGCAGTGCCTGCATTTATTATCCTGGCACTGGTCGTTTTTTGGAACAGGCGGCTTCAACGTGAAATTACTCAACGCATCCTTGCTGAAGATGAGCGTGGAAAACTTCAGATTCAACTGAACCAGGCCCAGAAGATGGACTCCATTGGCAGGCTTGCAGGAGGTGTTGCACACGATTTCAATAACATGCTTGGGGTGATTATTGGGCATGCCGAGATGGCTGTTTTGCAGCTTGAACCGTCAAACCCGATACAGCACAGACTTGCACAGATCCGTAATGCTGCCAAGCGTTCCGCAAACTTGACTCAGCAGTTGCTTGCCTATGCAAGAAGACAGCCTATTTCGCCCAAAGTGCTTGATCTTAACGAAACTCTTGAATCCATGCTCAACATGCTTAAAAGCCTGATTGGAGAAAATATTGATATTGTCTGGCTTCCGGGTAAAGGTCTCTGGCAGGTTAAGGTGGATCCATCCCAGATTGACCAGATATTAGCCAATTTGTGCGTAAATGCCAGGGACTCCATCAGTGGTGTGGGTAAGGTAACCATAGAGACAGAAAATATCGTTTTTGATAAAGATTACTGTGATCAGCATACTGGATTTACTCCTGGTAGTTATGTCATGCTCTCTGTCAGTGATAACGGCTGTGGTATGAACAGTGAGACCGTTTACAAGATTTTTGAACCTTTTTTCACTACCAAGGAGGTTGGGAAGGGTACAGGGCTTGGACTTGCAACTGTTTACGGCATAATAAAGCAGAACAAAGGATTTATAAATGTTTACAGCGAACCTGGTATTGGAACCACTTTCAGGATATATCTGCCGATCCACAGAAATAGCAGATATGAGGGGGAAAAAGTAGAAAACACGCAACCTCTTCGTGCTGATTTTGGCCAGGAGACCATTATGCTGGTTGAAGATAACACTGATATGCTGGAGACGGCAGCTACAATACTTGAACATCTTGGCTATATTATACTTTCAGCTTCAACTCCGGCAGAGGCGATCCTTATGGCTGAAAAGCATCAAGGCAAAATAGAGATGGTTATTACTGATGTTGTCATGCCCCAGATGAATGGAAGAGATCTGGCTGACAAACTTCTGTCTCTATATCCGCATCTCAAGATACTCTTCATGTCCGGTTACACGGCAGATGCCATTGTCCATCACGGTGTTCTTGATGGAAATGTCCATTTTCTCGAAAAACCATTCTCTATAGAAAAACTGGCAACCAAGGTAAAAAAGGTGTTAAACAAGGATAACAGCAGGAACAATGACTAAAGAAATAAAAAATCAGAGTTTTGTTAAATATGTGGAACTGCCCAGACCAGCTCTTGGTAACAACACGGCAGATGTGGAGAGGCTAAAATCAGCTCTTGCAAAAGAGATTGAAACAGACACTATTTTCTTTCCCACAGGCCTTGCATCTGATTTTGCTATAAAGCTGCGGCAGTGGAACCACAGAGTAAAAGTTGTTCTGTTCAAGGATTCCAGAGGATGGAGAGTTGTTGATCTTCTTGAGCCTGATATAAAAAGGCCGGTGTTAGGGATTGCGGCAGACCTTGGAACTACCCGCATAGTTCTTCGTCTGATAAACCTTGAGAGCAGAAAATCATGTGCAGAGATTGGATTTGACAACCCGCAGGCATCAATTGCACCTGATGTTCTTGCAAGAATACACCATTCAAGAACCCAAGAGGGGCTAAAAGAGTTGCAGCAGCTTGTAATTTCTGCCTTTAACGAAAATATCCATCTACTTTGCATGGCTTGTGCTGTTGAGCCAATTTCATCTTACGGTCAATTTCAATCGCAAGCTGAACTTCAGACTGGACAAGAACTTCAGACTGGACAAGAACTTCAAGCTGGACAAGAACTTCAGACTGGACAAGAACTTCAAGCTGGACAAGAACTTCAAGCTGTGCAGGCATCTCAATTTGAGGTGCAACCTAAAATTGAAGATATCCACCTTCTGACGGTCGCCGGCAATAGTGCCATGACTCACCTGTTTCTTGGAATAGACCCATCTTTCTTGATCAGAGAGCCTTATATTCCGGCCATTAATGTCCCTGAACCTCTTGAAGCTGATCAACTTGGTATCAAGATCAATAAACGGGGCATGGTCTATCTTTTTCCCAATATTGGCTCCTATTTTGGCGGAGACCTTATTTCAGGAATTCTGTTTGCCGATCTTCATAAAAAAGATGCTCCATGCATAATGGTTGATGTCGGGACAAATGCCGAAGTCGTGGTTGGATATCGTGACTGGCTCATTGCCTGTGCAGGTGCAGCAGGTCCGGCTCTTGAAGGCGGAATCAGTGACATGGGAATGACCGCAAAGCCCGGAGTGATAGACACAGTAAAAATTGATCCTCTAACAGGTGCTGTTGAGGTTCACACTATTGAGGAGAAACCAGCCATAGGAATCTGCGGCTCAGGAATGATTGATCTTGCAGCCCAGCTTTTTTTGTCAGGAATGCTCGATATCAGAGGTAAATTTGTCCCTGAAAAATGTGGAAAAAGGTACTTTGAAGAGGATGGGGTCGGCTCTTTTCGTCTTATTGGATATGGTCATGTTGCAGAAGCTGGTAATGAGCACAATCTTGCAGATATTGTACTGACCCAGGTTGAGATGAACTCCCTTACCAGCTCAAAGGCTGCCATGTATTCCATTCTTCAGGTCATGGTTGAAAAAATAGCAGGGTTGCAGTTCGAAGATCTTGAAAAATTTTACGTTGCTGGAACCTTTGGCTCTTTTATCAATCCGGAATCAGCAATATCAATCGGGATGTTGCCTGATATTCAGATCGAAAAATTCGAGGTTCTTGGAAATTCATCTCTTGAGGGGGCGGCAAAGCTTCTTATGAATCCTGATCTCTTTGACGAGATAGATGTGATAAGAAAGGGAATTACCTATATTGAGCTTAATGTAAACCAGGAGTTCATGAACATATTCAGCGGAGCAAAGTTTTATCCGCATACAGATGTCTCAAGGTTTCCCTCGATCAAGGCTCTCTGCTGAAAAAACAATATCATTCATTTCTTCGATTGTGGCGGTAATCCGCAATGTAGGTTATATGAAAACTGTAGGGGGCAGGCCTCGTGCCTGCCCTTGGGAGGTAATGCTGTTGACTTAAGCCCTGACGTGTAAGGTCAGCCCTTTGTCTGAATTAGGATGCTCAGGATTAAAAGATGTACAGGATGAGAAAAAATCCTGCTTTATCCTGTACATCCTGTTTATCCTGAT
>JADGBC010000093.1 GCA_015231705.1 Desulfamplus sp.
CTGTGATAATGATTTTTCTTTCATAATAAAGTCTCCTGAAAACTGAAAAAATAAAATTGATATTTTCCAAGAGACTTGTTTTTGCAGGGATTGAACGGAGGAACAGAGAGGTATATAGAAGTCCATAGACGTTCATAGACGTTCAACAAGACACAAAAACTTTTTGTTTCTTCTTGACATCTATAAACGATTCACGGCATATAAGAGGCAAGAACCTTATATGGGTTTCTCTGTTCCAAGATTAAATATGCTTTGGTCGGCTAATGTCTCTTGGAGCTATTTTAATAAGTATCACTTTTTGCAAGAACCTGTCAGACGGCGAATCTGACAGGTTTTTGTGTTTAAAGCGTTACTTTAATAGAATTAAATCATACCAGTTGTTGTATGTCAAGCTATAAGCGTTCCCTTTTTCGCAGCGATAAACTTTCTTATTTGTCATATTGTGAAACATCTATATGTAAAAAACGTGAAACATAATAAAATTATTACATATTTTGTTTTACCACAATATGTAGTTTTTGAATAATTGAGAATCAATATCTTGTGGTTGCTTAAAATTAATTGCACCATTTATTTCTGTCTCTTCAGCATCGGATAAAAAATCAATGCGTTGAACCTGTTCCATCCATATATTCTATTTTTGAGATTTCATTTATAACATCTCCTATACTTCAACCTTTAGCGTATTTTGCGGATATTGCGTATAAGGATTAAAAAATAAAAAACTCTTGTTTTGAGATACAAAAAACATGTTTTGATGGTTTTGATGGTTGCCTCATAGCGTGTTTTAGAAAATTTTTCGGGTTCTTTCCGCTTCCGGTTTCTGAAATATCTTGTCCATAGTCTCCGCTGCAAGTCTGTTTTTATCCGGTGCAAGGTGAGAATAGCGTTCCGTCATAGTGATAGATGCATGTCCTAAAAGTTCCTTTACCTGATAAAGGCTTATTCCCTCCATAACCAGCCATGAAGCGAATGAATGACGCAAGGTGTGGAAAGTCACTTTCTGTCGTCTATCATTCACACCATTGTTCAGCCCTGCTTTGTCCACTGCTCTCGTAAATGCGTTTGATATAGCCTTAATCTTTCCACCATCCCTTGCAGGAAAGATAATATCCCTGGTCTTCTCTTTATGCATCAAGATATCTTTCACATCATCAGTCATTGATAATGTGCGTGTTCTACCTGACTTGGTATCCAGAAGGGTTATAATACCGTGTTCAAGATCAATATCTTTCCACTGCAAGGAGAATATCTCTCCAGCTCTCAAGCCACAATGCAGAGATAGTAAAGCCATTTCATAAACCTGTTGACTGGAGCCTTTCAAGATATCCAATAATCTGTGTGACTCATCAAGAGATAAGAACCGTACTCTCTTGTTATCAAATTTTATACGCTTGACTGATAAGGTGGGAATATCTCCGGTGTGATAACCGTGTTTCTGTGCATGACGGAATATCTGCCCCAATGTTATAAAGCAATATTCAATAGTCCTTGGACTTTTCTTTGCATCCATCATATTCTTTTTTAAGCGTTCAATGTCAAATGCTGAGATATCTTTTAAAGTTTTATTTCCGATCAAAGGAGATATCCATATTCTGAATAGTTGCTCTTCTCTGATATGTGTTGTTCGTCTCTTTCCATGTTTGATTGACGGGTAATATTTTTTAATGAAATATTCATCCAGTGTAAGAGATTCTTTTTCTTGCAGGTCTTGTTCATCCTGAATCCTGATTCTTTCTGATTCTCTTTTTTTTCGCTGTGCTGAAAGTCTGCTTTCTCCCTGCCCTGTGACTGCTGCCTCTTTAAGTTCTGCCAGCTTTAAGGCTACCTTTTGAATTGTCCATCCTTCTGAAGCCCATCCAACACCCTCTTCTTTACGGGTCTTATCTTTTTGATATCTGACGGCAAAATATCTATCCTTCATAATTCCATGTTTTCGGGTTTCATGTTCCCGATATCTCACACCAGGGTATTTTGTACTATTCCATCCGGCCATGTTTTCACCTTGCCTTGTTTATCCGTTATTTCAAATTATCCCCACATAGTCCCCATTTTTAAGAGTATTTTAAATGATTTTATGTGACGTTAAATGAAAATTGATAGACTGGAATCTAAACAGAATTATCTTTAAAGTCAAGTTCTTAATGACGGTAAATGATTTTAAATGAAAATAAATGAAAGATAAAAAAAACGGACTCTGACTCCGTCAATCGAGGTTCAAATCCTTGTCACCCAGCCACAATAGAATCAAAGGGTTACGGTCATTTGGCTGTAACCTTTTCTTGTTTATACAAGAATTTCAATCCAGAAATAATTGCAGTGAAACTGCTTATACTAATCTACTCAATTTTGTCCCACTATAGCCCCACCTATTTTAAAAATAAACGTTCATGGTCGGATTCAGACCACCCCGAATAATGAAAATCAGAATACATTTTCACGGTAAATCAATTCAGATCAGCTGAGAATATAACGATCAAAAATTTATTCGATTGGCTATTTTGTTCAGTTATGCTTGAGAATTCCGGTTCTTCTTGAAGTTCTCTGCCTGCTCAAAAATCTCTTTGTAGACCTCGTCACGGTCAACCGGAGGGTATCCATTTTCAGCAAGCAAGATGATGAGCTCCACTTTCAGTTCAGCCTTGATGTCTGTACGCTGGCTCCAGTCTGTATATTTGGCCTTGTCATCGACGATCACTTTTACTTTTTTGGCAAGCTCAAGGAGCTTCTCTTCAGGATATTCAAAATCATACTTGATGGTAAGGGCTTTCAGAATGTCGTAAAAGGCTTTTTCTTCAAAATCAATGCCAAGTTCAGCAAAGGACTCTTTCTCCTTTTTGATGGCGTAATACAGGTCAATAATCTCATCTGTGAACTCTTCCAGCACCTCACTCCTGAGAATGTCCTGTTCGCTGCGGTCATTGTATTTGTCCACCAGGGCTTTGAACTGTCTGGAAAAATCCACACCCTTGAGCTTGTTGACCTTCTTGAATGCGTCAATCGCCTTGGCAAGTAACTGCTGGAGCAGCTTGATTCTGGTATTCGGCAGCTTTATTTTCTCTATCTTTGCCATGTAGTCAGGATCGAAAATGTCCACCTCTGCTGTGTCTCCCTGTCCCATTTTGAAGATCTCTTCAACCCCGTCACTCTGCAGGGCTTGGGCAATCATCTGTTGTACTTTGGCGTTCATTTGCACAAGGTCGGGGGCATTACCTTTGGTGAGCTTGAAGACGATGGATCGAACTGCCATGTAGAAATGTACATGATCCCTCTCATTCTGTGTAAATTCATCACTCCCAACGCAGATGTCATAGGCAGCTTTCATAGGTTTGGTCAGGAACATGAAGCGTTTCTCAAAGTCGTCTGTGATCTGGACATATTCTGCTGCCATGTTGAGGCAGTGCAGTTGCTGGATCGGCAGACCGGAGAAATAGGGGGTGGAATCAAACTTGTGGAAGATGGCTTGCATCAAATCCAGATGATCTTTCACCACCACAATGGATTGCTTTATCTCCTCAAAGTTTGCAGTGTCAGCGTTGGCGTAATGGGCCAGAGCCAGATTCATCTGCTTTTTGATACCGATATAGTCGATGATCAACCCTTTTTCTTTCTGTTGATATTTCCGATTCACTCGGGAGATGGTCTGGATCAGGTTGTGCCGTTTTACCGGCTTGTCGATGTACATGCTGTCGAGGAAGGGCACATCAAAGCCAGTGAGCCACATATCGACCACAATGGCTATTTTAAAATTGGATTTGGCGGTTTTGAACTGCCGATCCAGCTCTTTTCTATACTCTCTGGTGCCCAGCATCTCGTACAAAGCAGGTTCATCATCCTGGCCACGGGTCATCACCAGCTTGATGCGTTCCATGGGCATGATCTGTTTTTTCTCCTGTTCGGTGAGTACCTCTCCATCTGCACAGACCTTTACTTCTGCCCATTCAGGCCGCAAAGCAATCACTTGATTGTAGAAAGCATAGGCAACCGGACGGCTGCTGCTGACAAACATGGCCTTTCCCGCAACTGTGGCCCCCTCTTCAATGCGTGCCTCATAATGGTTGACAAAGTCTTCTGCCAATGCCTTAAGACGGTCAGGATCACCAAGAATTGTGGTCATTTTCAAGTTGGCCCGCTTGCTGCCTTCTATTGCATAATCACTGGCTCCATCTTCTGCACATTGGGCATAGTACTCTTCAATCTCCTCCAACTTGCTGTTATCGAGCAGCACCCTGGCTGCCCTGCCTTCATAAACAATACGCACTGTGATCTCATCTGCCACAGATTCTGTCATGGTATAGGCATCCACTACATCACCAAAGACATCCAGTGTCGCATCAATGGGTGTGCCGGTAAATCCCACATAGGTTGCGTTGGGCAAGGAGTCGTGCAGGTACTTGGCAAATCCAAAGGTTCGCTTCACACCATCTTCTGTGATTCTAACCTTTTGATCCAGATTCACCTGGCTGCGGTGGGCTTCGTCAGAAATGCAGATCACATTACTTCGGTCGGTGAGAAGTTCTGTACTTTCTGTGAATTTATGGATGGTACTCAGAAACACTCCACCACTGTTGCGGCCTTTGAGCAATGCCAGCAGGTGATCCCGGCTCTCCACGCTGATCACTGACTCATCCCCGATGTAGCCTTTTGCCGCTGTGAACTGACCGGAAAGCTGATCATCCAGATCTGTGCGATCCGTGATCAGGACGATTGTCGGGCTGGAGAATGCAACACTTTTCATCAAAAGACGTGTCAGAAAGAGCATGGTAAAGCTTTTACCGCAACCGGTGGCTCCAAAATAGGTGCCCCCCTTTCCATCTCCTTGTGGTTTTCTGTGGCGTTTGATGTTGTCATAAAGCCTGGTGGCTGCATAGTATTGGGGATAGCGGCAGAGTATCTTCTCCTCCTTTCTGGAAGTGTCCGGAAAAAAGATGAAGTTGCGGATAATATCCAGCAAGCGGTATGGATGAAACATCCCCTTGATCATGGAATAGAGCGAGTCAATCCCATCTTTTTCGATCAAGTCGCTGCCATCAGTTTTTCGCCAGGCATAGAAGAATTCATAGCCTGCAAAAAATGACCCTGCCTTGTTGTTCACTCCGTCACTGAGCACGCACAAGGCGTTGTATTTAAACAGCTCAGGTATATCACGCCTGTAGCGTACCGTCAGTTGGACAAAGGCATCATGAATGGTTGCCTCCTCACGGATTGCACTCTTGAATTCAAACACCACCAGCGGCAGCCCGTTTATATAGAGGATGCCGTCCGGTATCCGCTTCTCGTAGCCGATGATCTCCAGTTGATTCACCAGCTTGAAAATGTTGCCGCCTGTTTTATAAGCTGCCAGCTCCTCAGTCACAACGAACGGTACCTCGCCCGTTTTGGGTTCTCTAAAAGTGACCAGGTCGGAATAGTCGATCAACTGCACATAGAGGTCTTTTTTTGTATGGTCTTCACGCTTGAGCAAAAAACCATCCGAGACAAGCTTCATGATCGCCTTGTTGCTCTCATAAAGGTCTGCTGAAGAATAGGCTTCCAGCTTCCGAATCACAGACTCTATCTCAACCTGGGTTATCCCGTCCGCTGCGTACTGCCTGCTCAGAAATGCCCGCAGATCGGCCTTGATCAAGACCTCCTGTGGCTGACGTTCAATGGTTTCACCCGATACATGGGGATAGCCCGCCTCGCCGAGAAGTTCTATGATGGCAGCTTCAAGTTGGGCTTCGGTGAATTTCATATTATTCGCCCTCTTGCTCAAGGTTTTCAAAATCAGATTCAATCTCTTCAATAGTGGGTAAGCTGCCCTTCAGATTCTCCGGTAGAGTTTCGGTCAGGGTGAACTCACTGACCCCCATGGGTTTGTTGATATCCCGCAGGGCAAATTCTGTTTCAATTTTGTTTTTATCCCGACAAAGCAGTATCCCGATTGTTGGATTGTCTGTTTCTGATTTGAGCAAACTGTCTACTGCTGAAAGATAAAAATTGAGTTTGCCGGCATATTCAGGGATGAATTTTGTGTTCTTCAGCTCAACAACGACATAACATTTTAGTTTTATATGGTAAAACAGCAGATCAAGATAGTAGTCACTCTCTCCAACCTCAAGATGATACTGCCGTCCTACAAAGGCAAATCCCTTTCCCAATTCCAGCAGAAACTTTGTGATGTGGCTGATTAACTGGTTTTCAATATCCCGCTCATTATAAGGTTTTGTGAGGGTAAGAAAGTCAAAGCTATAGGGGTCTTTAATGGTTTGCTGGGCCAGATCAGACTGGGGTTCAGGGAGTGTTACTTTAAAATTGGTAATCGCCTTGCCTTGTCGGGAATAAAGATTTGACTTGATCTGCAATGCAAGGACATCCCGACTCCAGCCATTTTCAATGGTTTCATGGATGTAGAAGAGGGCAGCATCTTGATCCTTCACCTTGCCAATCAGTAATTTAATATGTCCCCAGGGAATCTGGCTGATATGTTGATATATCTCATTCTTTGCAGAGGATTTAATTTCGTCCCCAGTCTGGGGACTAATTGAAACATACTGATAAAACAGGCGACAATATTTCAAATTGGTGACAGAGAATCCCTGAATATCAGGAAACTCTTTTTTCAAATCTTTAGAAAGACTCTCCAGAAATCGGGAACCCCAGACCGCATCTTTTTCACTGATCATTCGACCGAGATCCCAATAAAACTCAATCACCGCAGAGTTAACAGCTAAAGCGGCTTTGAGCTGTACAGAACGTATTTTCGATTTAAGAGTGCCAAGCCACTCTTTGTATTCGGGAGTAATATTCAGATTATTCATACCAGTGCCTCTTCTGTGAGTTTTTCAGCCTCTGGGATGCGGAGTTCGCCGGAGATGAGTTTGGGGAGGAGGGTGTCTCTGAGGTTGGTAAGAGTATGGTTTTCTTTTGATTGTTCAGTGGATTTTTTGAACATATGTTGTGTTATTTCTGAAAACTTTTTCAGCACGAAAAGATCAGTAGGGCATGCTACATAAAAATTTTCGAAGCATGCATTCTGAACACGCTGTCTTCCTGATGATCCAACCATGCTTTGTATACAATGAAGGCGGAAGCTCTCTTCCCTGGCTAAACACGCAATGTAAGGAAGGCTTAGTTCGCCTTTACCTCGTAGGACAATAAATTCGGTAGAACCGAATCCTACATCACTTGGGCTTGGAAGAAAATCGACGAGCCCTGTTTTACCATTCTCTAAGCAAGGGGTAATTCTTGCTAAAAGCACATCATCGTTCTGAAATTTTGCACCGCCAGAGTATTTTTTTTTAATGACACCATTAATGGAATAGCCTTCCGTTGGCAGAGCCTTCATATCTGCAAAGGGTACAACTTTTCCCTTGCTAAGTTTAACTGAAGGATTGATTTTGATGGCTTGGCTTAATCTCATGGCTTCCCACCCCTCCGGAATCCAGCCCATCTCTTCGGTGAGTTGAAAGGCAGCAGGGAATTCCTTGGCGACTTCACGATTGGCTGTGCCATCGACAAGAGCTTTGCTGCGGACTTCTGCACGCTCGGTGAGTTCATCGGGGATCGGATTACCAGCGATGAGGGCATTGTCTATCACAGGATCAAAGTCCACAAACCAGCTTTTGAAGAGTGCCTGTGCCATCCCTTCCAGCGTGGCATTCATCCGCCGGTTCAACTCAATCTTGTCATCTAATGATCCCAGGATGTGGGCGATTGCTTTTTGCTCGGGGAGGGGTGGACAATAGAATACAAAACTTTCGATTCGCTTTGGTGCCGTATGAAGAATCTTCGTCCCAGTAGCCGTCACGCGTAGATGAAGGTTGAAATCTCTACTCAGAAAAAGCCAATAGAGATACTTCGAAGATACTTCGCTTGACTTGATTATAATTTTTCCCAGCCGTTGATTATGGAGGTAGGTTTCGTTGTCATCAGGTATTATTCCAGGAATTCCCAAAATTTCTCCACCCTCAGTCTGACAAGTCATTACCAATAAAATATCTCCTGGCAACAACTCATATTCAGCAGGATATTCATTGTTACATCTCTTAATTTTTGTAGATTCAAATCGAAAGCCTCCGGTGTAATCAAAGTTTCCTATTGTTACTACAATTGGCCCTTCAAAGTTAGCTTCTGAAAAATCATCACCTTTGAAGGCGTAGCCATGAGTAATGGAAATTAAATCACCAAGTCGAATCTTTTTCCATTCATTCCCCATAACCCAAGCCCTCCAAGTTTTTTAGAATCACATCATCCCGCTTTGCAAACTCTGCCATCTGTGCATAAATCCTCTGTCTGCGTTTTAATGAAATCATTGTTTCTCCTCCATCATGACTTTCCAATGACCTCGGGTTCCGCCAATGCGTTTCAGCACACCTTTTGCCTTCAACAAATTCAAATGTTTTGAAACAGCTGATTGGTTAATGGCAAGTTTATCGGCGATTGCCCGATAACTTATTGTCGGGTTGTTTTGTATAATAGAAAGCACCTCTTTCTGGCGTTGAGTCAGTTCGATTGCACCACCTATTGCTCCACCTATTGCTCCACCTATTGCTCCACCTATTGCTCCACCCATTGGGGTACCGGCATTCTCTTGTTTCGCGGTCTCTCGTTTCACCTTCTTTTCCAGTGCCAAGGCTTCGGTTGAGATGGGAAAAGTCGCACGGACAAAATAGCTGGAAAAGGTATAGGATTCTCGGGGGTAAGCCTTCAGAATTCGGGGGATTCCCGATCCGAGAAACTCCACCATCTCCAAATCCTTGAATACACGCATAATTGCTTTGTTACGTGGCATGGAATAACCGGCAAAAAAGTACTCCTGCTCTTGCCCAGGATGTATGGAAGCCGCTGAGGTGATTTCAAGGCGGTCGGTGAAAATTTCAAATTTTGGCACAAGTTCAGTGGCATAATCATTGTGAATGATGGCATTGATGACAGCCTCACGGAGTGCGACTGTATCCCAATATGAACGGTTGATCCGCTCTCGTGGTGTAATTTGGTTGATTATCCGGTTCTCAACCGTCTCCAGCTTCTCCAAAATCATTTTGCATGTCTTGACGAGACAACAGAACCCGTAATCTTTGCTTTCCAGAAGATCCACCCGGTCAGTTCCGGCATATTTAGCCACCTGCACGGAATTTCCGTTCTGATCGGCGAGCAGATAAGCGGTATAATTGTAGGCACCATCTTCTGTGAGCAGCTCCAGGTTGGCGGCAAATTTATCGTTCAAAGTCAGTCCGGCTTCCTGATAATAGATCTTGAGTTGTTCAAAGCTCAAATCCTGTCGAATCGAACGGATGCGTGAGAGCGAGTTGCGTGTCCGTTGAGAAAACAGATCCTCAATCATTCGTGCTGGCATGGGTTCACTGGCACTGCCAATGCGGATAAAGCACCCTTTCTCTGACATGCCATATTTGCGAAGATGGTAAGGTTTTTCTGATCCACTGGCCACGATAATCTTGATCAGATCCTTGCCATCTCGGGTTTCATGAATAACATCAAACAGGCCCAGTGCAGAAGGCTGAATATTGTGTTTTAATCGGTCTTTTATGGCAAGTTGTACACCATCCACGCTGGAAAGGCCATACGTGCTCCCATCGTCATTAACTCCAATATAGATGATGCCGCCATCGTGATAGTTCAGGAAGGCAACCACCTCTTTTTCCAATGAATCGGTAAGCTGCTGCTTGTATTCAATGCGGTTGGATTCAGTCATGGGTTTCTCCAAAACCCAAAATTTCTAAATTCTTCCGAATCACCTCATCCAGCTTTGCAGACTCTTTCATCTGTGCATAAAGAGCCTGGCTCATCTCGGTCATCTTGGTCTCAAAGGGGATGCCGTCATCCTCAATCTCTGCTGCCCCGACATAACGTCCAGGAGTAAGCACATAGTCGTGTTTCCGCATATCTTCCAGTGTGGCGGATTTGCAGTAACCTGCCTGATCTTCATAGGCTCCGTCTTTGGCCTCACCACGCCATGAATGATAGGTTTTGGCAATGGACTCAATATCTTCAGGCAGAAGCTCCTTTTGCGTTCGGCTGATCATGGAGCCGATCTTGCGGGCATCTATAAAGAGGGTCTCTCCCTCACGGTTGCGGTAGCCACGCTCGCTGTCAGCCTTCTTTGATTTACTGAGAAACCAGAGACAGACAGGAATCTGGGTGGTGTAGAAGAGTTGACCTGGAAGTGCGATCATGCAGTCCACCAGATCGTTCTCCACAAGTTTTTGGCGGATTGCACCTTCACCGCTGGTGTTGGTAGACATGGAGCCGTTAGCCAGAACAAAGCCCGCCACTCCATGCTCAGAGAGCTTGGAGACCATATGAAGAATCCATGCATAGTTTGCATTGCCTGTTGGCGGGATTTCATAGCCGCTCCAGCGGGAGTCATCTACCAGTTCATCGGCGGCTCGCCAGTCTTTCATGTTGAATGGAGGATTGGCCATGATGTAGTCAGCCTTCAGGTCTGGATGTTGATCCTTGAAAAAGGTATCTGCAGGGACTTCCCCGAGATTGGCAGACAGTCCACGAACCGCCAGATTCATTTTTGCCAGCTTATATGTGGTGGCTGTGAACTCCTGACCATATACCGATATGTCCTTGGTATTACCGTGGTGGCTCTGCACAAACTTGAGGGACTGCACAAACATTCCGCCCGAACCGCAGCAGGGGTCATATATCTTGCCCCTGTATGGCTCTATCATCTCCGCGATCAGGTTGACCACGCACTTGGGTGTATAGAACTCTCCTCCCAGCTTGCCCTCTGAAGCAGCAAACTTGCCCAGGAAATATTCATAGACCCGCCCAACCACGTCCTCCTCTTTGTCCTTCACCGTGTCTATGTTGTTGATTGCATCGATCAAGGCAGAAAGTTTGCTGCCGTCCAGACCAAGGCGAGAGAAATAGTTGTCCGGCAAGGCACCTTTTAGCGAGGCATTGCTCTTCTCTACCGCTGTCAGAGCTGAGTCGATCCTGATGGCAATGTCTCCCTGTTTGGCGTGTTGCAGAATATGGCTCCATCGGGAGGTCTCGGGCAGGTAGAAGATGTTCTTCATGGTGTAGAACTCCACCATATCGGTGTATTGCTCTTTGCCCTCAGCAACCAGCTCTGCCCGACGTTCTTCAAACTTATCTGAAACGAACTTGAGAAAGATCAAGCTCAGGACAACATGCTTGTATTCGGAAGACTCAACACTACCTCGCAACCGGTTGGCTGAATCCCACAAGGACTCTTCGAAGCCTTTATCGTTTATTGGAGCTATATTTTTCTTTGCCATTCCGTTCCTGTTAATAATTTCAAAAGTTAGTGTCATATGGCAATATCAACGAATTTCAATGAAACACTCTTGATACCTGTCCATTCGCTCATTTTTTAGCCTTAACCCGAATTAATAAAACAGTCAATTGCCTGTTTTGATAGAATACAGGTTTATGTGAAAGTCTCTTTAAATAGCTGTGCTTATGTGACTTTCATTCTTCGTTGTGGCCGAGAGCCAATATCCCGCTCCGGCCGTGCCGGTTATTGGGGGAGGATCAAACAAAGAAAGTACCAAAATGCTACAGCATACTTATCAGACTCTGATATTTTTCCACAAGGCTTTTTAACTGTTCAAAAATCTCAATCCTGCAATAATTACTGCCACATATGATTATGCTCCTAAGTTTTATCTGGGCTCATCTTTTTAAGCCTGCTATTTACCTTGACTTGGAACAGGCCATTTGATTATAAAGAAAACCATTCAGGTAAAAATGGCGGGCTCATTAATAATGTCACAATCAGAGAAGAGGTGATAGCATATGCTTAATTTCTTTAAGTTTATTAAGAAAAACAATAGGAACTCAGAACGAGTATCCGTTAAAGTGATGTTTAAATACCATTATGGCAATAAGGATTATATGGGGCTGCTAAGGGATATCTGCAAGAATGGATTTGGTTTCTTATCATCCAACCATCTTAAATCAGGAGAGGATATTGATATGGAGGTCATTGTGCAGTGCAGAGACTGTGAAGGCGAAAAATGGGTTGAGCTGAAAGAGAAAGCAAAGATAAGATGGGTGGCACCCAACCATTCGGCCAGACTTGCAGATTACGATGTTGGTTGTGAATTTACAGAACCAAATAAAGAGATGCAGGAAAAACTTGATAGAATGTTAGAAGAACTTTCAAGTTCCAAAAAGAAGTAGTACAGCATAAAATGAACCCTTCATCCAAAATTTCATTTTGAAAAGCGATAGAAAAACGATAACTCCTATTCTCTATAAAGTCACCAAAACCATAGAACTAAACTCTATGATCTCCAGCAAAGATACTATTCTTGTTGGCGTTTCGGGAGGCCCTGATTCAGTCGCTCTTCTTCTTCTGCTAATTGAGATCGCCGGATCAACCTGTTCCCAAAAGGCTCTATTTACTCAGAGAATTGCACTTAAGAAGAATGAAGCACTCCCCACCGCAAGCAGCGGGGTATCAGCTCAAACACTGTGCCCCAATGGGTGGAGTAGTAAACCCGAACTACGCAATCAATCAGAGCTATTTGATGATCTCGCTGTGGAGAATATCGCATCTCCTTCTATACGAATAGGAATTGCTCATATAAATCACTGTTTAAGAGGGGATGAATCTGACAGAGATGAGGCATTTGTCAAGAATCTCGCACAAAGATATCGGATACCATTTCACACTCTTAAAATTGATGTCGCTACTATTGCAAAAGAGCAAAGACTCTCGTTTGAAGAGGCAGCACGAAATGTCCGGTATTCATTTTACAAAGAAATTGCCAGCAAAGATAACTATACAAAAATAGCTTTGGGCCATAATTGCGATGATAACGCAGAACTTGTACTTATGAATATCTTGAGGGGAAGTGGTACCAAAGGCATTGCTGGAATTCCACATGTCAGAGACAACTGGATTATTCGCCCCCTGATTGAGGTGTCACGAGAGGAGATTCTTGAGTATCTGAGATTAAAAAGAGAACCGTATGTGGTAGACAGCTCCAATTTTGACACTAAATATCTGAGAAATAAAATTCGACACTCCCTTATCCCTCATCTAAAAGAAGCATACAACCCATCTGTCATTGACTCGTTAAACAGACTAAGTCGTATAGTCATGGACGAGGAGTCATGGATGAGTACGGAGGCTGTACGTATCTTTAACGATGCAATGCTTCACCGCACAGATGATAGTTATGCGAAAAAAAGCAATTGCATAACAATGAATAGTAATACTGATAATAACAATGGATCTGACAAAGATCCCCAGAATGTCTCTGAAATTCACCTTGATCTTCAATATTTTACTAAAATACACCCTGCACTTGCAAAAC
>JADGBC010000094.1 GCA_015231705.1 Desulfamplus sp.
ATTTTCAATATTTTTAATCCCTTCAACGACAATTGCCTTGATATTTTTGGATCCCATGACCGCACCAAGTCCTGTACGTCCTGCGGCATGGTCATCTCCGTGCATGATACAGGCATAATGTACCAGATTTTCTCCGCCAACACCTATGCACATAATTTCTGTTAATTTATTCTTGTGCCTTTTTCTGAGTTCATGCTCTGTCTGACGTGTATCCATATCCTTTATCTGTTCACATCTGTGAATGGATATGCCATCTTTGTTGACTAAAATATATGACAAGTCAGATGCTCGACCGCTAATGATAATAGATGCTACATTCAAAGAGTTAAGCCTTGTCCCTATATGCCCACCTATATTAGAGCTTCCCATAAGGCCGGAAAGAGGAGATCTTGCACTCAGATGAACTCGTGAGGAGGCTGGTACTGCACTGCCTGTTAAAAGCCCGGGAGTTATCATAAGAATATTTTCAGGCGACAGGGCAGAGGGAACCGGCAGGACACAAGAGAGGTGTTTATGAAGATACCATGTGTTAAAGCCAAAGCCACCCAGGATATATTGAGCATCTTTGTCAGTGAATGAAGAGGACAAGATGGTATCTGTGGTCAGATCTATATTAAAAATTGTTCCGATAGCTCTCAATGCTATATTCTCCAAATTATATTCTCCAAAAAATAAGCCATTTGCATAGTCGGGTTCAGCAGTATATCTTAATTTTTTATAATTACAGCGATTTCAAAAGAGTTTCAAATAAAAAACAGAAGCTAAAATATCGCCTGCAAAAATGTGGTTTGGCACTTGCAACTGTTTTGATTTAAGATTATAGTATTTCACTAAAAAGTGATCTTGACAAAATAAATTTAATCAGATTAGACAAATCTAAAATATAAAATTAAGTAAATTTGAATTTAACACCCAAAAAGTTTTGAATTAACACCCAAACCATTAAACTTTAAGGAGCTATTGTATGAATTTTGAATCTGTTGATGATATTCTTGCCTATGCCATTGAGAAAGAGAAAGAAGCTGTGAAATTCTACACAGATCTGAGCAATAAAGATAATTTCAAGTCTGTAAAAGAGACTTTTGAAAATTTTGCTAAAGAGGAGCAAAAACATGTTCAGCTTCTTTCAGATCTGAATACAGACAAAAGCAAGGTGGATGAATATGAGCTTAAGTCTGTACCTGATCTTAAAATCAGTGACTACCTTGTAGAGACAGAGTACAAGGAAGGCATGTTTATGCAGGATATTTTAAGAATTGCCATGAAACGGGAAGAGATGGCTGTAAAACTTTATAAAGATCTTGCTGGCAAAACAAAGAATGCTGAGGTTATCAAGGTTCTTAACATCCTTGCCCAGGAAGAGGCCAAACACAAACTGGGTCTGGAAACAATGTATGACGATTTTCTTGCAGACAACGAAAATTAATATCCATAATATATACCATAAGAGAACACTTGCAGGACATTGTAGTGTATCTTTGTTCTGCAATTCAATTGATTCTGCAGAGGTTCAAACTATTGGGCCTCTGCCCCTCTCCAGATTGTGCAATCCTGCCTATATTTTCCTTTTTATCGTTTTGTTTCTAAGCAGTTGTACCAGCATTGTTCCTAAACCGGAAAATCTTCAGAAAAACCTTTCAATTCCTGATTCATATTACAGCAAAGAAAATTCCTCTTATAGAGACTCAACCTTTAGAGAGCCGACCTTTAGAGAATCAACTTTTTACAGTATAGAAAATTCACGCCAACATAATAATCATGTAGAGAAGAGATGGTGGGAGAGCTTTGGTAACAACGAACTTACCAGCTTAGTTGACAAGGCACTTGGGGAGAATTTCTCTTTAAGAGAGGCATGGGCAAGGCTTGAGCAGGCCAAAGCTGTTGAAAGAAGTCAGAAGAGTGAGACTCTACCTTCAATAAATTTTGATATCTCAGTTGCAAGAAGAGAGAGTGGCCACTCAACAAGTTCGTATAATACCCTCTCGGCAGGACCAGGAGCATCCTACGAAGTGGATCTGTGGGGCAATATCAAAGCCCGTATTGTTGAATATGAACATAAAACATTGGCCGCACGCTTTGACCTTGAAGCTGCTGCGATGTCTGTTGCCGCTCAAATCGCCAATGACTGGGTGGAGCTGATTACCGTCAGAGAACAGATCTCTCTTGTTAAAAAACAGGTAGAGATCAACACAATGCTTCTGGATCTTCTGGAACTCAGATTCCAAAATTCAATGTCAAGTGCTCTGGATGTGTTGCAGCAACGGGAGATGGTGGCAAAAAGCCGTGCCAGAATTCCCCCGCTTGAAATCAGGCAGGCCTCTCTTTTAAATGCGATTTCATTGCTATGTGGAAGAGCATCACCAAAAGAGATATCCATAAACACATCAAACTTGAATGATATCCCCTCCATGCCGAAAATGGGTATCCCTGTAGATCTTCTGTCAAACAGACCCGACATTCAAAGTGCGGGTTTTCGCCTGAGTTCATCCCAATGGGCAATGTTCCAGGCAAGGACAGACAGGCTTCCTTCGCTTAATCTGACTGGAAGTTTTCTGTTTCAGCACACAAGTCTGGATGCTATTTTAAAAAACGGGGTTGTTGCCTTGGCTTCAAGGCTTAGCGGTACACTTTTTGATGGCGGAAAAAACAGAGCGGCAGTTGATCTTGCTTCAGCAGTTGTGGAGGAACGTCTGGCTGCCTATGAGAAAACGGTTTTTACAGCCATTCTGGAGGTTGAAAATGCTATTATTGCTGAAAAATACCGCATCAAATGGGTTGATCTTATGAAGGCTGAACTTGCTGCTGCAAATCTTGCTCTGGAAGAGGCACGCAATCGTTATAGCAACGGCATGGATACCTTTATTCCGGTTGTCACGGAGCAGTTAAATGTCCAGAACCTTCAGATGAATCTGCTTGAGCAGAAGGCAGCACTCTTTAAAGATCGTATTGCACTTCACAGAGCTATTGGTGGTAGATGGACAGAAGGGAAATAACTGAATATCCATTAATAACTAAAAAAAACAAGGAGTTAGTATGAAACAGAAGCTAAAGATGTTTGTGTTAACCATGATGATGTCAACTATCACTATGATTGCCACTGCTGGTGCCACAACAGGCAGCTGTATTACCATGACTCAGGATTTAACCATGTCAGTTGATTGTGCACAGTATGGTGATACGTCATTTGAATTTTCATTGGTTCCATATAAAAGTTCATCAGGAGATGAATCATCTGAATTTTTATGGAAACTTGACTTTTTTTCACTATTCGATGCTGATCAGGTTTGTGATAGCTCTGTCGCAATAGATTCTGACTTAACATTGGCAGTAGATTGTGCAAATTATTATGGAACATATTTTAAGTTCAAGTTGCTGCCATACTATAATGCATCTGATAATAATTCTGATCTTTTGTGGAGACTGGATATTCATTCTGTTGAGTTGCTGAATCTGCCTGTGACAACATCAAGAGATGAAAAAGGGGTCTGGTTTATCTCCGGAGACGACAAATCCGATATATATTCTGTGTTTGAGGCCGTGGGATATGCTGTGGCCACGGACAGGCTCTGGCAGGCAGAAAAATATAGAAGAATGGGCAGAGGTAGACTTGCTGAAATATTTGGTAAAAGCCAGCTTGCAAGTGATATAAAAGTTCGTACAACAGGTTATTCTGATGAAGAGTATGAACAGGGATTTAATGCTCTTGACCCTGAATCTCAAGCTGTCATAAATGGTTATGTCGCAGGCTTTAACCGCCGAATAGCCGAGATAAAAAATGATCTAAGTCAATTACCTTTTGAATTTAAAGCTCTTGGAGCAACTCTTGGTATTGATTTTCTCCCTGAAGATTGGACTCCGACTGATGTGCTGGCATGGGCGACAAATATGCTTCGTTTTTTTGATGGAGAAGCTACAGGCCAGGGACAGATTAACAATCTTGCACTTTTTCAAGTATTACGTGCAAAGTTTCCTGATGATTATATGGCCATGTTTGAGGATCTAAGATGGCAAGATGATCCTGATGCCACCACCTATATTGAAGGTTCTGCAAAAACAGACACTGCATTTAATCAGAAGGTAAAAATTCCAGAAGCAGTGTCTCAAAGACTTTTGTCCGGTAAATTGGCACTGTCTGATAACTCTTCATCGTCTGGTAGATTAGCAAAATCATCACTGCCAGGAACACTCGATATGTTTGATCTGACCTGTGATTTTAAAGAGGTTGCTGATCAGATAGCAAAAAACAATGAGGAAATTATAGCAAACCTCAAAGAGATCAATGCCTATGTCAAGATGGGCAGCTATGCATGGGTGGTGTCTGGAGATAAGACTGCCAGCGGAAATCCCATATTATATTCAGGCCCACAGATGGATCATGCCTTTGACTTTTCCGTGCCATCTATTGTCACCGAAGGATCTATCAAGGCTGCTGGTCTGAACATTTCAGGTATGACAATTCCAGGCATGCCAGCCATTGTTATAGGAAGAACGCCTCATCATTCATGGTCAATGCAGGTAGGACATGCCCATACGCTGGACTATTATCTGGAAGATCCCTCTGCCATGACTCTTAATCGTACGGAAACCATCAAGGTTGCAGGTGGGGAGGATGTTAAGCTTCCGGTTTACAGAACTTCCCACGGCCCTGTGATCAACGCAGATCCTGTAATTGCATGGAAGTATTCTCACTGGGGCAAAGAGTTTGAAATTGTAAAGACCTACCTTGATCTTGCAAGAGCCACAAGTATGGACCAGTTTGGGGATGCTATCGACAGAGTCTCTCTTTCCCAGCACTATTGCTATGCAGATAGGGATGGAAATATTGCCTACTGGATGTCAGGGTTTGATCCTGTCAGAGCAGAAGGTATTGACAGCCGTTTTCCTCAGCCTGGCGATGGTACGGCTGAATGGTCTGAGCCTGTTGTGTATAGGTCGCGTTCACACGAAAGAAATGGTGCCAGAGGATTTTACAGCGGCTGGAACAGCAGATCCAGCAAGGAATACCTCAATTCGTCCAATAATCCCTCGTACTATTTCGGTCCTTTTCACAGGGGACATATTCTTGAGGATTATCTGTCAACTCATGATAATCTTACATTTGAGGATGTCAGAGATCTTGCATTGTATATTTCTACAACTGATTCCATAAGAAATGAGTATCTTTCATCTAAGTTTGACACCTATGGAGATGGAGGTAACCCATGGAAATATGTTAAAGATGATTTTATTGCTGCGGTACAGGCAGATTCAACTGAGGCTCGCAGTGCTGCATTGGAACTTCTGGATGGATGGGATGGCCATTTTGTTTCTGGCGGGAAAAATAACTGGGCAGACAGCAACGATCGTTCAGATGCATGGATACTTATGAATCAATGGATCAGTGAAGTGATCAAGCTCACCTTTGAAGATGAACTTGGAAAATCAGAAAGCAGGTTAACCCTTTTTAATATGCTTTTGCATGGACTGCCCGGGTATGACGCAAGTATTAAAACGCTGTACAACTGGTACCAGAACAAGTCTGATGCAAGTGCACCACAGACAATTGAAAGCATTATTGTGACGGGGTTGGATAAGGCACTGGCTGCACTTGGAGAACAGCCTTGGGGAACAGCAAAAAGGGGTGAAATTTCCTATACTCACGAAATGCTTGGTCCATTGCATAAGATTCCTACTTCATCAAGATCAACCTATGCCCATTGTGTAGAGATGGGGCATTCCGGTCCTGTTCGTATAGAAAGTATGCTTCCTCTTGGCGAATCAGGTACTATACTTATGGGAGCTGATGGATCGCCAGTCTTTGATCCCAACTATTTCAGCATGTCAGAAGTTTATGATGGATTTGAACATAGAAATTTTCCTTTGAATAATTAAATTAACAAATAGAACTCGTGAGGTGTAAGCTCTCACTTCTCATACATTATGCACCACTTAGATTCTTGCTTGATGCTATATGTGGTATTCCAAGGAGGTCATGACTAATGAGAATAGAATATAAGGAGGCTAAGAAATAATGAGTCTGGACAAGCTTAAAGAAAAAATTAAAGCACATCCTGATTATTCAAAAGTTGGGATGGTTCTTTATCACAATGGAGTTGTACGCCTGACCACAAGAGAGGGGCAGGAGGTGACAGGTTTATCCTTGACTGTTGATCACGACAAACTTAACCAGATTATTGCTGAACAAAAGGCAAAACCAGGCATTGTCGAGGTTATTGTCGAGATTCAGGAAAACAGGGATCTTAATGTGGGAGATGATGTCATGTATATTGCGGTAGCCGGTGATATAAGGGAAAATGTCATTGCAACCCTTACCGAGACCTTGAACCGTGTTAAAGCTGAAGTTACATCAAAAACACAGTTTATCAAGTAATTTCAAATAACCGGCACGGCCGGAGCGGGGTATTGCTCTTGGCCACAACGAACAATGAAAATCCCATGATTACTGCTAATTCAAGAGACTTTCACATAAATGTTCATACATAAGATGGCTGGTCAGCGTTATTGCATGGTTTGACTGGCCATCTTAACCAAATTTACCTATTTCGTTATGTTCACTAATTAACTAATTAGTTTATCGGCATAAATTGGTCTATTGATCTGTTGTTTTACACAACAATCAAACTTTTCCAAACAGATCAAGCTGCTGGCCACAATCCTTTTTTTCTGCTTTTTTAAGCCCTGATCTGCTGTAATGTTTTAAACTCTCCTCAATAGCATCCAGAAATGGAGACCTTCTGGTCGCAACGGTTTTGCCGTAAACAATCCTTCTTTTTGCATGGCAAAGGTATAGTAGCTCCTCAGCCCGAGTCATCGCCACATAAAAAAGCCGCCGCTCTTCATCAATATTTTCACATTTTCCATCACCACTGGTACTTGCATTACCGTTGATATCTCTATCTTCAATGGCACCACTAAGCCCAACGAAATCATTATCCAGCGTATCGCATGGGTTATAGCTATCTGCTGATGTAGTGTCACTATCTACTATATCCGGTCGGGCATAGCTATCTTTTTCAGCATTACTATCCTTTGCATAGTTGAAAAACGGTATCAGGCCATCCATGCAGCCTGCAATAAAAACCACTTTGAATTCAAGGCCTTTTGCAGCGTGCATGGTCATCAAAGAGACTCTTTCTGCCTGAAATTCAACTGTATCGACATCTTTTTTCATTGCAATATGCTCATAAAAAACAGCCGGGTCAGAATATTGTTCAGCCTCTTTTGCAAGCAGCTCCAAAGTTTGCACACTCTTTTTGCTCTTGCTGATAATTTTGTCTATGCCAAGATGATCAATTAAATGTTTCAGAATCTGTCCTGTACTTTTTTGTTTAATTTCTTTTAAGGAAAGAGTCGTGAATTTTTTATAGTAAGGAGAGAGAACCTCCTGATCGTAAAATGTACCTCTGTCTATAATTATCCGAAGCGAGGATATAAGCTCTTTTATCCCTTTTTGCAAAAATATGTTTTCTCTGTCTGCTGTCTGAGACGGAATACCTGCTTTTTCAAACACTTTGGATAAAACCTCACTCTGTTTTTTAGTGCGGTAAAGAACTGCCATATCAGAGAATGAATACTCATCATTGAGTGCTGAATCTGCTTTTCCGGCATCCATTGAGAACATGGAGATCCCGCCCACAAGATGCTCTATTGTCTTTCCTATCATAACAGCCTGCGACTCTTCGGAAGCTGCTTCAAGAATATGAATATGTTGTGCACCCTGAATGCCCGAATAGATCTTTGTCTTTGCAATAACTTTGTCTTCCTCACCGGTTTCAGGGGATCGGGTTGCTGAATTTTCTCCGTATCTGTAGGTTTCAGGGAATTGGATCGATGAAAATTCTCCATCTCTGCCGGTTTCAGGGGATCGGGTTGCCGCAATTGCATTGTCTTCATCTGTTGTATGGCATCGGGTTGCTGAAATTGCTTGATCTCTTCCGGTTATTAATTGAAATGCGGCTTCAAGTATTGTCTCTGTCGATCTATAGTTTCTCTTGAAAACAATTTTTTCAGTATCAGGATAGTCCTGTTCAAATCGCTTGAAATATCGGTTGTCTGCCCCGCGGAAGCCATAAATCGACTGATCAGGATCGCCTATTACGCAAAGGTTTTTCCCTTCGCCTGCCAAGAGTTTAATCAGTTGATACTGCCCTTTGTTAATATCTTGATATTCATCAACAAATATATATCTGAATCTCTCTTTCAATCTGGACAATACACCATCTTTTTCTCTTACATCTTCCTGACCATTATATCGGTTCACATTATTTCCCAGCAAATTCAGAACCATAACCATCAGATCCTCAAAATCGACAAGTTGATAAGATAAAAGAAGTTTCTGATACTCTGCCAAAACCGGCATGGTAATTGTGGTTATCTCTGAATCTAAAGATGGATCTAAAATAGAAGCTGCTCTGCTGCAAATCTCTTTGCAGTTAAGTTTCTGTGCAAAAACAGAGTCAGTTGAAATATTGTCCTGCTCGAGATTCTCCTGCTCGAAATTGCCCTGCTTGAGCATTGCTATATCAAGCTCAGTTTTTTTGGAGGAGATTTTTTGGTAACTATCAGGAAATGCGAGTTTGATAGCCCGATCAATCAATGCCTTACGCAAGGTATCATCTGCTATGGCAAACTTATAGTCAGTATATTCTTTTAACACCGTAAGACAAAAACCATGAAAGGTTGAGGTAAAAACATCTTTTTGTTTTGATTTTTGAGGAACTAATCTTGCAATTCTAAGCCTCATCTCCTCTGCTGCCTTGTTTGTAAAGGTAAGAGCAAGTATGGATTGAGGTTTTACATTGTCATTGATGATAAGGGATGCGATCTTTTCTGTAAGGGTTCGGGTTTTGCCTGTTCCAGGGCCTGCCTCCATAAGAAGGGGCCTGTTTTTGGAGTTTATGGCCTGCTGCTGCTCAGGATTCAGAAAACCTGCTGTTTTACGGTCAAGGGTGTGATGAGATCTTTTTTTATTGCCCTTGTTCAAAAAATCAGATTCAGCAGCAATTTCAGCAGAGTTGTTTACATCTTTTCTCTTTGCAGGATCGACTCTCTTTGGTTTTGACGTTCCAGATACCGAAAAGATGTTTATATCCCCTTTTAGCCTCTCTTTCTCTTCAGGATCAAAAACTGTTACACGACCGAACTCGCCGTCAAAGCCTGGTGTCAGGCAGACATCGTTATTTCTCATTCTTTTGATGGCTTCGGCAAGAAGAGGAATGCCTGCCTGGTCAATCTCGTCAATCTCTTTTTTTAGAAGGATGCCAAGCTCGGGACCAAGGCTCTCCAATGCCTTGTTGTAATAGAATTCAACTTTTTTTGTCTTTGTGCCTGTGCCGCATATCTCTGAAAGAATCTCTGCAAGGGGAATAATCCTCTGATAACCATGTCTGTTTTGGGGAATATATCCTTCTGGCCTTGAGGCAAGCTCCTGTACCCTGTAAAGCACTCCAAGAGTCAATGGTTTGCCGCACTCGGGGCAGATTCCACCATGACGTGCTGTTTCAGAAGGATTCAAGGATACATTGCATTTTCTGTGGCCGTCATAGTGATATTTCCCCTCTTCAGGATGCATGTCAATTGTGCCCACATATGAACCATGCTGGTGCTGAATCTGCTGTTGAGTTGTATCTGCATTGATCTGAAAATCTCTTGAGTTGGCAGTAATTATAGGACTTTCATTCCTCGTGGTGCTCATTTTAAGTGCGTCTCTTATTCCAAAGTAGGACAAGGATGTGTTAAAGCAAGAAGCATTTCTTCCCATGAACATGGGAGAGTGCGCATCAGAGCTTGAGATAAAGCTCATTCTGTCTAAGTTTTCAACTCTCCAGTTCATGGGAAGATCTGAGGATAGACCCGTCTCTACTGCAAATATATGGTGTGAAAGGTCACCAAAACACTCCTCAACAGAATCAAAACCTGATTTTGAGCCAAACATTGAAAACCACGGTGTCCATATGTGGGCGGGAATCATGAATCCATCTTCAGATGTCTCAAGCATGATCTCAAGAAGTCGTTCGCAATCAAGCCCTAAAATAGGGCGGCCATCAGAGGTAATATTGCCTATTTTCCCAAGTTTTTGATTAAAAGCTTTAACGCTTTCCATATCAGGAAAATAGATCAGATTGTGATTTTTTCTCACTTTGCCATCTTTTTTATAGATAGAGCTTATTTCGCACTGAAGAATAAAGCGGACATTGCTTTTGCAAATTTCAGAGACTCTATTATTGTCAATCAATAAAGTGGTTCTATCTATTTTGTTTAATATTTCATCTTTGAGTCTAAACAGGCCATGTTCAGCAGGTTCAAGCTTATCTTCAAGCTCCTTAAACCATCCCGGGTGGGTAAAATCTCCTGTTCCTGCAACAGTTATCCCTTTAAGCATCGCTGCCTTGCAGATATGCTCCAGATCAAGATTTTTTGCTGTGGCTCTTGAAAAGTGGGAGTGAAGGTGAAGATCTGCTATAAATTCCATTTCACACATGCGAAGCCCATGCAAGATCAAAGGCCTGATCATTGTCATTGAGATTGGTGACAATAAGTGATGGTGTGATCCATGCCTGATCGTCAAATTCATTCTTGTCAGCAATCTTGATGGTGGGGTAGGCGGTCTGGCGGGCGATCTTCTTGACGGTCAGGAATCTTGTACCATTCTCCCCTGAAGCTATGCGGGTGAATGCAAGATGCAGTACATTGTTTCTCTGGGCTGCCTTCTGGTAATTCTCAAAATCCTCCATGTTGTACTGTCTTCCTGGCAGTATCTCCATTCGCTGAACTCCACGGGTATCAACATCAAGTGATATGTAGTATTTGTGCTCGTCAAAATCTATCTCATATCCATCGTAAAGTGTATAGACATTGCCAAGTATTGTTATGAGTTTCTCAAAATTTTCAATCTTTTTGGCATACCTTTCACCCTCTTCATTTTTACCGACATGGTAGTAATCTGCCATGAAAAGACAGTGCTCGGGAAGAAGAAGCAGGGTCTGTTTATTGAACTCCTTGAGTATATATCTTGAGATTATGTCACGTATCTTAGGTGCTCTTGTGGGTCTGCCTGATATCAGAAAGTATATTCCGTCAAGACATTTCTCCTTTCTCCATTCACTTAACAGAGCATACTGCTTGCCAAACAGAAGCTCCAGGAATTTGCCAAACTCCTTTTCAATAAACCTGTCGCTCTCCCACCATTTCTCCTCGTCATCTTCATGACGATTCTCCTTGAAAATATCTGCAAAATACTCTCCTGCCTTTTTTTCAGAAAAGGACTCCTTTCTCTTCAAGGTTGTTGTAATACCAAGATCAGGATCGTTGAAAGATCTCATCAGAAGAATACTGGCATCAGTGGTGAGTCCTCCTATATCAACATGGCACACCACAAAATTGAGATCTTTTTTCTCCTCCTGGCCCGCACGTTTCTGAGAGAAAAGAGATGCCACATCTTTGAGGTCAGGGATTCTGTCCTTTTCGCAGGAGAGGTCCCAGAACGGCATCAGCTTGATAAGGTTGAGAAAGTAGAGCTCACAGGCACCGCTCTCATCTGCTGATATGTTTATGAAAGTCTTTTTAAGGCTTCTTAAGTTTGCAGGAAAAAGCTGCTTCCACTTTTTGTGGGTTAGAAACTCCATGCAGACAGAGTAGATATTGTCCCTGTATCCGGCTCTGAGATTTTCAATAAAAAGATCCGGTACAGTAACTCTTATTTCAGTGATAACCGGAATTGCAGGGCCGTTCCATGGCCTTCCTTCCACAGGTTCAGTAATATACTTAAAACTCTCTTCAAGCACCTTTTTAATATAGAGCCGAAACTGGGGAACAGCTCCTTTATATGCGGCAAACTTGCTTGCAAATACAGACTTGGCACTTTTGACAATCTGGCTGTTGGCAACTGTGATATCTTCAAAATTATCAATAAACGAGAAATCTCGTTCATCTCCGGAAGGGGGATTTATAAAGGCTGACGGGAATCCTCCTCCGCTGATCTGGCCGTTACGGTAATGCACAACGTACTTCCAGGTGTCGGTGATCTTTTCTCTGCCATAACAGCATGGCCAGCAGAGAACAGAGGTTCTGTAGGAGCCAAAGTCAACAAAAAGGATGTACTCCTCATGGTTATTAAGATCTCTTGGGGTTCTTCCGGCAATTGTCTCATAGTATAGTCTGTTGTCATCTTCAAGTTCCAGATGGAACTCATCTTCAGTTTGTCTGTTGCGTCTGAAAAAATTAAAAATCATTGTCTTGCTCTCCGGCACTACTTAAAAAAAATCTATATATTTGTTATCTATAGATTTCCAGAAAAGTCTTTTAGTGAGATCAGTCCATTACCAGTGGTCCCGGACAGCATTTCCGCCAATTTAATTATCTGGAAAACTATATTGAAGTTTTTAAATTCTTGATGCTCTGGTCAAAAAGAGGAAGTTTTCATCATTTTGACCAGACAGGTAAGAATGAGTACGAAACAGTGAACTGAATCATGACTTTATCCCAAATACATCAACATCGCCTCTTATTACAGCATTGGGAACATAAAGTTCTGCGGTATTCATTATAATGTATGGCAGATCCTGCTCACGCGTACCCAGAAAACCTTTATGTTCCGGATCAAGTCTGAGTTCAAGGTTTTTCCAAAGAACCTTTGCAATTGCACTGCAACGTGCGTTGTCATCAAAGAACTGTACAAGGTACTGATAAAAGATATTACACCAGAATCGCTGATGGTTTTCAATTACTCCGTCACTTGATATTGCCATCTCGTTTTTGAAAAAGGTGCGGATTGAGCGATATCTGCCGTTAATTATGGCATGTCTTATCTTTTCGTTGATCTCGGCTGTCTCATCATAGGTTTCGATCTCTCTTAGAACCTCTATGGATTTTGCAACGCACGACTCACTCTCCATAAACCAGGGTCTTAAGAAGATGTTGTCAAGAGCATCCTGAATATGGGAATTGTGGCATATATCCTCAAGAAGAGATCTTGACCACCCGATACCGCCATCAAGGGTAATCTGCTGGTGTATCTCGTGAATATCCCTGTAACGGCTCAGATTATTGATCCATGAAGCAACATATGGCCCAGGCTGACCAAATACCAGCGGATATGCATGGTTATAGGGATTTATCAACTGTATGGTTGTATCAAAGGATTTGTAGCTCCTGAAATCTGTTGCAATATCTTTTTCAACATTGGTATTGCCGCAGTATCCTGTGATGGCACTTGCTCCCTGCAAAGATACTACAAGCGGCAATTTATGCTTGTTGCTCTGGCCATATTTTCTAAAATTACCGTCAATCCCTGCTGAAGTCACAT
>JADGBC010000095.1 GCA_015231705.1 Desulfamplus sp.
CATGAGCAATGCCGGTCTTACAATGATATCAGGCAACAACAGTGCCCCTTTTTTGACCTCTATTGGCGGCAAAGCCGCTCCTTACTGGTACCCTGGCTATTTTAGAACAGCTTCCAACGAAGAGCACTCTGGTAAAGCTGCCGCTCTTTTTGCATGGCATGAGCTTAAAGTGAGAAAGGTGGCAACCATTAATGATGGCGATATCTACACAAGAGGACTTACAGATGGATTTATAAAATCATTTCAGGAACTCGGAGGAGAAATAGTATTGAATGGCTCGATAAATAAAGGGGATACAAATATGGAGCCGATTCTTCAAACCGTGAAACTTTCAGGTGCACAGCTTATGTTTTTCCCTCTTTTTCAGCCTGAAGGCAACCATCTTCTGTTACAGGTGAGAAAAACCTCCGGAATGGAGAATATCATACTCATGAGTGACGGTGCTTTGATCGAGGACTCATTTATCCGAAATGTCAAAGATGCTGCAAAAGGGATGTATTTTGTAGGACCATCACCTCCAAGAGGGATAGAAAGCCGTGACCTTGCTGTGGCTTACGAAGCCAAATATGATGAATCACCATCCACAAGTTATTATATAACAGCGTTTGACGCGGCAAATCTGCTTTTCAAAGCTATTGAAAAAGTATCTGTAATGGACAGCTCTCATGGTAAACTTCGCATTGGAAGACAGGCATTGAGAGATGCTCTTTATAACACAAAAGGGGTAGAGGGAGTTAGCGGCAGATTGAGTTGCGATAAGTTTGGAGATTGTGCTTTTCCAGCATTCAATGTTTTGCGGTTGGACAATCCCGATGGCGGAGTCAAAGCTCTTGAGGCTAATGTGGTTTTTTTCTACAAACCAGATTCATATAACCTACATGGCGGATTACCGCTACAATCGAAGGAATGAAAGTCTTCATAATAACAACCCATTACAGAGACTTTCTTATAAAAAAAAAGAGAAAGTATGGAGAAAGAGAAATTACTTCGTAATAGAAAACCGTGTCAAAGAGTAAGGGCATTATGGAGTAAAATGAATATTTCTGCCAAATTTGCCTTGATTTTCGGTTTTTTACTGATTTCAATTATAGTTGTCGCATTGACAGGATATGTTGCGTTTCAATATGTATCTAATGCCGAAAAAACAATTAAAGCGAGCAGTGAAATTCAACGTTTAATTCTTGAAATGGATAGGGGAATGGAAAGGGCAAGACATCTTCATGGCCATTTTTTCCTTCAATACCCTGAAATTGGCTTTCAGAATGCGTATGAAAAATATGTCGAAAAATCTACAATAGAAATTCAGGATGTCATTAAAAAAAGTTCTCTTCTGAAAACGACTATCCTAAACTCTGCTTTTGACAAATGGAGACTTACCTATACAGATAAGGAGATTGAAAAAATAGAGGTTGATTTGAATTTTTACCTCTCCTCTGCAAAGCGATTTGAGGCGACTTCACTTGAGTCGGTGGATTTGGTGATAAGACGTTCTCATCCGGAAAAAGGACTTGAGGCAAGTCTTGATTCGACATTTAATAATATGCTTCTGTTGGCAATCAATATTAAAAATGGCTCAGACATTGATCTGGAAGCACAAAACCTTAAACTCTTATGTATAGAAATGAATATGTTGGCGTTAAAATACAGACTCAGCCGCCAGCGTTTTTTAATGCAGTCAGCCTTTAATGTGGCATTTGAGCTGCGAAGTAAGATTCATGACAACATATCAATCAATCAAATTCAAAAAGATAAATTCCTTTTGGTTCTTGATCAGTGGTTAGAGACAGCACAAGAGATACTGACTGTTGATGTTGCCATAAAGGGAAAATTTAATGATTTTGCCCTTCAGGCTAACGCAGTTGATCCAATTTCAAAAATTTTTGTCAAACTTTCGGATGAGGATCTGTCCAAAGCAAGATCAAGGATTCATGATGCACATATAACAGCTTCTGGCATTATAATTATAGTTACGCTTAGCACTATCTGTTTTGTCATTATGATCTTTCATATTCTCAATATAAGTATAACCAGAAGAATAATAGCCCTAACAGATATGGCTGCAAAATTAAGACAGGGTTATCTGGATGCATCTTCTGAACAAGAACCCTATCACTCTTATCAGGAGAAGAGACTTGATCTGCCAGGTTTGCCATCAGAAGAATCATTTAAAGAGAGCGTTGAGATAAAAGATGTTTTTCCTGAAAATGAAAATATTTATCTCCAAAAAGAGAGGATATCTATTGACCAATATGGATCTGATGAAATCTCAGACCTTGCCAGAACATTTGAATTGATGGCCATTCGCATGAACGCTATGGTTAACAATCTTGAAGAAAAGGTCAAACAGAGAACATCTGAGCTTGAAAAAAGCCAGAAACGACTTCAGCGGGCGGAAAAAATGGAGGCTATGGGGATGCTTGCCGGAGGAGTAGCCCATGATCTAAATAATATTTTGTCTGCTATAATCGGTTATCCTGATATAATCCTGATGAGCCTTCCTGATGGCAGTGATCTTGAAAAACCCATAAGAGCCATAAGAGATTCAGGACAACGTGCAGCAGAAGTAGTAGCAGATCTTCTTACAATTGCAAGGGGAGCTGCAAACACAAAAACTACTGAAAATATCAACAATATCATTGAGCAATACATAGATTCTCCAGAATTTAATAAACTTCGTGAATACCACTCTCATGTTCAATACCATTTGAACTGTTCCTCGGACATTTACAATATCTGCTGTTCAGGAATCCACATCAAAAAAACCATTATGAATCTTATCGCAAATGCATCAGAAGCCATTGATGACATAGGTTCAGTAACTGTATCAACTCGCAATGAATATCTTGATGAAAATCAAGCATCACAAAAAGGTGTTGGCAAAGGGCATTATGTTGTCCTTAGTGTCACAGACACAGGAGAAGGTATTGGAGAAGGTTATATAAAGCATATTTTCGAGCCTTTTTATACAAGAAAAGAGATGGGAAAGAGTGGAACCGGCCTTGGCCTTACTGTTGTATGGAATACTGTTCAAGATCACAATGGGGGGATTACAGTTACAAGTAACAGTAAAGGAAGTTCATCTGTAATATCCTCGTCATTGGATGGAAACATAGTTATTTGCAGTGATAGAACCAAATATAGTGATGGAACCAGATCTGACGCTACTTCAGCAGATATGACAGGTACATCATTTGAGCTCTTTTTCCCTGTATTTTATGACAAGTCTGGAAATGAACCATTTAAAGGGGAAACTGAAGGGAAAATACCAAATCTTGATCTTTTAAAAGGAAATGGAGAGAGGATTCTTGTAGTGGATGACGAGCCCTATCAGATTGACCTTGCAATGCGTATGCTTACTTTGTTGAACTACGAGGTGTCAGGAGTTGATTCCGGTGAAAAGGCTCTGGAATACTTGAAGAGAGAGCAGGTAGATCTTGTGCTGCTTGATATGATAATGGCTCCCGGGATTAATGGAAGAGAGACATATGAGGAGATCATAAAAATAAACCCGTTTCAAAAGGCCATTATTGCAAGCGGCTTCTCTGAAAGCGAAGATGTTAAAAATGCCCGCCAAATCGGAGTTGGAGGTTATCTGAAAAAACCATATTCAATAGAGCAACTGGCAGTGGCAGTGGCTGATGTGCTTAAGGCATAGAAACCAATATCTGTGCTTAAAGCATAGAAACCAATATCAGTTCTATCTTAAACGTTTTGAGTGCCAGTTTGAATAAACTTTAAACTTTAGAGTTTGACATAAGTCCCTTCTGAATCTTTGACTCAAAAGGGTTGGATTCACTCAGATATCTCCTCTTTTAGCATACAGCAGGCAATCTGATAGCACGGTGTCCCATCATGGTTATAGGCAAGATTTCCGGGCTGTATAAGTTTATTCATCACACACCCTTCAGGAATATCGAGTCTGAAAAAATCGCTCTCATTTATGCCGGCAGTTGAAACAATGGAATAATGTCCATGTCCGTTGTTTCTCCTCTTTATCTCAAAGCTGTGAAAAGGATAATCCTCACACAATGGGCAGCGATAAATTCTTCCGTTTGGAAACACAAAATAGTTGTCTGCCACAAGGCCTGCACATTCAAAAATCTGACCATCTTCCAAAAAAACTTTCGGGTATGTAACTGTTATACCAAGCTGTGCAACTTTTTGTGCCACATCAGGTACTGTCTCAATCCAGGATTGCATTGACACTTGAAGCTGACTTGTAGAACTATTTTTAGGTACCATTTTTTCTGGAGACTCTATTTTTTCTGACAATCTCTCTTTTGTTGATGATCTCTCTTTTTCTGACTGCCCCAATTTTTCGACCGACGCTCCCCGAATACCAATAACCTGTATAAAAAATCTTTTAATCCCAAGCCCCTTTATCAGATCAGGCATAAGAGGCAGTTCGTGCAGGTTGTCAGAGCTTACAGTATATATCATGGAGGTTGAAAAACCAGCATTCACAGCTTTTTTGATTCCTGAAAGCACGGTATTATAGCAGCCCTTTCCCCTGATAGCATCATTGGTCTTTTCAGTTGCCCCATCTAAGGAGAAACTTATGAAGTCAACCTCATCAGGAGTTATCTTATCTAATATATCATGGAAAAGATAACCGTTAGTATCAATGGTGATTGACTTGAATCCAAGCCCTCGAGCCTCTTTGATCGCAAGAGATAAATCTGGATGCAAAGTTGGCTCTCCTCCAAGAAAAATTACATTTATCTGATTGCATTTTTTAGAAAAAAGTTGGAGCCACTCCTTGATGGTCTCAATATCAAGAGTATTTTTTCCGTGCTGTTCTGGATTTATATAGCAATGTTTGCAGGAAAGGTTGCATTTTGTAAGAATATGAAAAAACAGATTGGAAGAGTTTTTTGAAAATGCAACAGTCTGTTTTTTCATAAAATTTTCCTTACTGTATCCTGTCAATCCTTTCATCTTGAATATCCTGATTCTGACAGTGTTGACAAGGCTCTTGACTGGATAGGTATCGACTCTGAGTAAGATAAGAATAGAACTTGAGGCTTTGCTGCTTATGTTCAACCCATACATTTCTTGGAGATACCTGAATCAAAGGCCACTGGATAAGAGCCATCAAAACAGGCCTTGCAGAAATTGTCAGCAGGATTTTCAACACCGCTTGCCTCAAGCATCCCCTCAATTGAGAGGTAGTGAAGTGTATCCAATCCAAGAAAGTGCGTCAACTCCATCTGAGTCTTGGTTGCAGCAACAAGCTCCCCTTTAGTTGAAAAATCAATCCCGTAATAACATGGAAATCTATGGGGAGGGCAACTTATGCGCATATGCACTTTTTTAGCCCCAAGATTACGCAGGGCCTGAACCCTTGTCCTTGCCGTTGTACCACGGATAATTGAGTCTTCAATAATTATGATCTCTTTTCCCTTTATAAGCTCCCTGACAGGATTTAGTTTAACCCGCACAGCAAAATCTCTCATGCTCTGGGTTGGCTGGATAAAACTTCTGCCAACATAGTGGTTGCGGATCATAGCCATTTCAAACTGGATACCAGATTCTTCGGCATAACCGATAGCTGAGTAATTCCCAGAGTCAGGAAATGGCATGACAAAGTCCGCATCCACATGCGACTCCTTTGCAAGCTGTCTGCCAAGGGCCTTTCTCATCTGATAGACATTTTTCCCGCATATGGTGCTGTCAGGCCGTGCAAAATATATATATTCAAATATACATAGAGATCTTGTCTCAAGTGGTTTTTCCGGCTTGATACTTTGAACACCATCTTCGTTAATGATGACAATCTCTCCTGGATCAAGCTCTCTTACAAACTCTGCCTGAACAAGATCAAAAGCACATGTTTCTGATGACAGAACATAATGGCCATTTAGTTTTCCAAGAGCCAGTGGACGGAATCCATGCGGATCTTTTACTCCAATCACCTCTCCTTTGCAGGTAAGAAGTACAAATGAATATGCTCCTTCAATTTTGACTACAGCCTTCTGGATAGCCTGAATAACATTGCCCTGCTTGAGATTTTTTATGAAGAGATGGAGAAAAACCTCGCTGTCCATTGTGGTCTGAAATATCGACCCGTTCTCTTCAAGCTCATTTTTCAAAATGTGAGCATTGACCAGATTGCCATTATGTGCAACAGCATAGGCACGTCCCCTATGCTGTACAACAAATGGCTGAGCATTGGTCAGATTGGAATCTCCCGTGGTTGAGTATCGGACATGGCCAATGGCACTTCCACCGCCTCCTTCTATCCGTTTCAAGTCCTCCATATCAAATATATCATGGACAAGCCCCATCCCTTTGTGTGAGAAGATCTTATCTTTTTCTCTTGCAACAGAGATGCCGGCACTCTCCTGGCCTCTGTGTTGAAGTGCGTAGAGTCCAAAATAGGTAAGCTGGGCTGCTTCAGGATGTCTGTAGATTCCAAAAACACCGCACTCCTCTTTTGGCACACCAGAACACAGGCAGTTTTGCTGTGATTGTTGCTGGATTGAAATTTCCGAACAATAATCATAGCCTTTCCAAAAGTTTTTCATTCCACAATCTTCAATGAGTCCTGCTTTTTCAATCATCTTATTTTCCGTCCTGCACATGGTATGTTGTGTTGTTTGCATGATACTCTGCGTTATATTCAGACTTATCATGTTGTGCTTTAACTTGCTGATCCTGTGCATGATATTCCTGTATTGATTTTACCGAAAGAGGCTCTCGTTTAAGTGCACTGATTGCCCTGCATATGGCCTTTGCACCATCGGTAGTGGTTGCATAGGGAATCTTATAGCGTATCGCGGCTCTTCTTATTTCATATCCATCCATCTTTGTCTGGCTGCTGGCACCAGTGTTAAGAATCAGTTGAATCTCGTTATTCTTTACAGCATCCACAACATGAGGTCTACCGGTAGAGACCTTTTCCACCACTTTTGCCGGAATGGAATTGTCCTCTAAAAACATTGCGGTACCACGGGTCGCAAGAAGTTTGAATCCCATCTCATAAAAAGCTTTAGCAACCGGAAGAGCAGCCATTTTATCACTATCTTGTACGCTTATAAATACCGTTCCCTCGATTGGTAGATTCTGTCCCGCACCAAGCTGAGCTTTGGCAAAAGCTGCTCCAAGATCCATGTCAATACCCATAACTTCACCGGTTGATTTCATCTCAGGACCAAGCACCGGATCTACCTTGTCAAACCTGTCAAAAGGCATAACGGCCTCTTTTACCGAATAGTGGGCAGGTATCACCTCGTGAGTCAGCCCAAGCTCATCAAGGGTTTTCCCAAGCATCACCTTGGTGGCAAGTTTTGCAAGAGGCACGCCTGTTGCCTTACTCACAAACGGCACTGTTCTGGATGCTCTTGGATTTACTTCAATGACATACACCTTGCCGTCCATAATGGCAAACTGAATATTCATAAGTCCTATGACGTTAAGCTCCTTTGCAAGAGCACGGGTGGCCTTGGCCATTTCATCGATCAGATTGGCAGGAATACTGTAGGGAGGAAGTACACAAGCAGAATCTCCAGAATGGATACCTGCCTCCTCAATATGCTCCATCATACCGCCAATGATAGTGCGGTGGCCGTCAGAAATGGCATCAACATCAAGTTCAAATGCATCTTCAAGAAACTGGTCAATCAATACGGGATGATCAGGAGATGCAGATATGGCAAGATTAAAATACTCTTCAAGCTCTTTTGGGTCATATACTATTTTCATTGCCCTGCCACCCAGAACAAATGATGGCCTTACCATTACAGGATAGCCTATTTGACTTGCAACTCTCTGGGCATCTGCAAAATTTGTTGCAATACCGTTTGCAGGCTGGGCAATATTAAGTTTTTTGAGCATGGCCTGGAACAGATCCCTATTTTCTGCCATGTCAATGCTTTCAGGGCTGGTACCTATAATAGGAACTCCCGCTTTTTTCAGGGCAGTTGCAAGATTTAACGGAGTCTGACCTCCAAACTGCACAATAACACCATCAGGTTTCTCTTTTTCTACAATATGAAGCACATCTTCTCGGGTAAGAGGCTCAAAATAGAGCTTATCCGATGTATCATAATCAGTGCTGACAGTCTCCGGGTTGCTGTTTACCATTATGCTCTCAACGCCCTCTTCTCTTAGAGCAAATGAAGCATGAACACAGCAGTAGTCAAACTCAATACCCTGACCTATTCTGTTGGGTCCACCGCCAAGAATTATCACTTTTCTTCGAGTCGAAACCCTTGCTTCACACTCTTTTTCATAGGTGGAGTAGTAATAGGGGGTGGCTGCCCGAAACTCTGCTGCACATGTATCCACAAGTTTGTAAGCTGGCACAATACCCATTTTTTTTCTGTGATTTTCAATTGTCTCTTCAGATAGACCGGTGAGGTAGGCAAGTTGCCGGTCTGAAAATCCCCACCGCTTTGCCTTTTCCATGATTTCAAAAGAGATATTGCTTTTTTGATGATGACCAGTAGCTTCAGGGCTTGTGTCACTTTTTTCATGATGACTTATAGATGTTGAGAGTAGAGACGAAGAGACCGGTGGTCTTGAGGTGAGTACAATTGTCTTTTCAAATTCCACAAGTTGTTTCATCTGGTAGAGAAACCATGGGTCAATGCCGGTAAGCTCATTTATCATCTCAATGGACATACCGTTCTCCAGAGCGTATTTGATATAAAATATTCTCTGAGAGTTTGGGGTGGCAAGCCGGTACTCAAGCTCAGTTCTTGAAACCGTTCCAGGTGCAGGATCTTTTCCGTCTGCCCCAAAACCAAATCTGCCTATCTCAAGTGATCGCAACCCCTTTTGGAGAGCCTCTTTAAAAGTTCTGCCAATTGACATTGTTTCTCCTACAGATTTCATGGCTGTAGTCAAGACATCATCTGTTTCAGGAAATTTTTCAAATGTCCATCTCGGGATTTTAACGACACAGTAATCAATAGATGGTTCAAAACAGGCCAGAGTCTCACCGGTTATGTCGTTTTTGATCTCATCCAGCGTAAAGCCAACAGCAAGTTTTGCTGCTATCTTGGCAATAGGAAATCCGGTTGCCTTTGATGCAAGGGCAGAGCTTCTGGAGACTCTCGGGTTCATCTCCACAATAATCATATCCCCATTGACCGGGTTGATGGCAAACTGGACATTTGAGCCGCCCGTCTCAACACCGATCTCCTGCATGATAGCAATGGATGCATCTCTTAGTTTTTGATACTCTTTGTCTGAAAGTGTCTGTGCAGGTGCCACAGTAATGCTATCACCGGTGTGAACGCCCATGGGATCTATATTTTCAATTGAGCAGATAATTACTACATTGCCTGCATTATCACGCATCACCTCAAGCTCATACTCTTTCCAGCCAAGAACTGACTCTTCCAGCATCACCTGAGTGATAAAACTTGCGTCCAGCCCTTTTTTTGCAAGAAGGGCAAGCTCTTCAGGGTTGTAGGCCACTCCTCCACCAGTCCCTCCCAGTGTAAAGCTTGGGCGCACAATAATGGGAAAACCGAGATCTTCTGCAATCTTTTCAACTTCATGCATGTTTTTGGCAAAGCCGCTTCTCGGAATACGTAAATCTATCCGGTTCATGGCATCACGGAACAGCTCTCTATCTTCCGCCTTTTTAATAGCTTCAACAGATGCTCCAATCATCTCCACGTTGTATTTATCAAGCACTCCTCGTTTTGCAACCTCAATTGCAGTATTAAGTCCGGTCTGCCCGCCAAGAGTGGGTAAAAGGGCATCTGGCCGTTCCCTTTCAATCACTTTAGCAACTGTTTCCGGTGTCACAGGTTCTATATAGACCTTATCCGCCGTGTCAGGATCTGTCATTATGGTCGCAGGGTTGGAGTTGATCAGAATCACCTCATACCCCTCCTCCTTAAGAGCCTTACAGGCCTGGGTGCCGGAGTAGTCAAATTCACAGGCCTGGCTTATAATAATGGGACCTGCACCAATAATAAGAATCTTTTTTATATCTGTACGTTTTGGCATTTTATTCTATTTTTCCTTGCCTACAATAATTCATCAAGAAGCTCAAGCATAAGATACTCTCTAATGTCCTGCCCGAAACCGCCCTCTATTTAGAGTTATCCATCATATCTGCAAACTGCTTGAACAGATATGCAGCATCATGTGGCCCGGGTGATGCCTCAGGGTGATATTGAACCGCAAACACTTTGAGAGAGTCATCTTTAATGCCTTCAAGTGAATCTTCATTCAGGTTGATGTGAGTCATCATTGCACCAGACACTTTTCCATCGCAAGAGGATAAGCATTTAGCTCCTTGTTGTTCACCCAAAGTTTTAATATCAACTGCAAATCCATGATTTTGAGATGTGATCTCAACCTTTCCGGTGGCAAAGTTCTTGACCGGCTGATTCCCGCCTCTATGTCCAAATTTTATTTTGTGAGTTTTTGCACCCATTGCAAGCCCGAGAAGCTGCATACCAAGGCAGATCCCAAACATGGGACGATACCCTAAAAGTGCTCGGATGGTCTCAACAGCCTCATGCAGTGGCTCTGGATCACCAGGGCCGTTTGATAAAAAAATCCCATCAGGATTGAGTTTTTTTATGGTATCAGAAGAGGTTGATCCAGGCAGTACCAAAACCTCACATCCGACCTCTTCAAGGCAGCGTATTATATTGTATTTGATTCCAAAATCTAAAGCTACAACAGAGTGTTTCTTGCCCTTGTATCTCCATATTGACACTTCCGGCAGAGCACAAGTGCAGCTACTACCGGAACCAGAAGCGGTAAAAGAGGTTATAAAATCTTGGCTGATAAAATCAGGCCGGTTGTTTCTCCAAAAATATGGAGTGGTTGTACTTACTTTTTCTGCAAGGTTGCACCCCTCCATTGGAGGGATCAGTTTTGCCTTTTTCACAAGAGACGATGGATCAAGGTCATAGGTTGAAATAACAGCCCGCATGGCACCTGAATTCCTGATGTGACGGGTTAAAGCTCTGGTATCAAGATCTTCAACTCCCAGAATTCCCTCTTTTTTTAAGTAGTCAGAAAGAGTTCCTGTAGATCTCCAGTTGCTTGGGAAATCCACATATTCTCTAACAATCAAAGCTGCCGCCTGAATTTTATCAGACTCCGCATCTTCGGGACAGACGCCGTAATTACCCATCATAGGAAAGGTCATGGTGACCATCTGTCCATAATATGAGGGGTCGGTCAGAATCTCCTGATAACCGGTCATGCTGGTGTTAAATACCACCTCTCCCAGTGCTTCTCCAGGGCCAGTAAAACTTCTGCAGGGAAATGTCCTGCCATCTTCAAGTGCCAATAATGCTTTCATGTTCTTATATCCGCTTTTTTATTTACTGTTTTTTAAGTGTGATAAATACAATGCCATCATGCATACTACTGTCTTGATACAAAAAATCTACAACTTTATAATTTCCGATTGGTTTACCACTTATACTTACCGAAAAAGCATTATTTGCGTCTTGCGGTAGAAGGCCAACTCGATACATCTCAAGAGCTAACAGGGAAGGTATTGTCAATTTCAACATCCCCTCTCCATACTGTTCAAATAAAATACGATTTTTAGGGTAAGAGAGTGAAACCACAGAATTAATGTTTTTATAAGGCACTAATGGCATCCTGAGTTCATGTAAGTACCTACCGTTTATTGAAATACCATTCATTTTTTTCCTATAGTATTTGATTTTTGATTTGCTAACGTCAAGCTCACCAGCCGCCGAAAGATCTCTTACTATTTTTTCTTGTTTTTTCTACGAGAAGCCTTAGCCATTTTCATTTTTTGTTTCTTTTTTGCTTTTGCTTTTTTCGATGATGGATATTGGGGATTAGAATCAAAAGCCTTTTTTGTTGAAGGTATAACGCTTTGCCCTTCCATTATATTTTTATTGTATATTTGCATAAATTCATTCATTTGATCTTGATCTGTCATATCAAAACCAGCTTTATGTCCCATTGTCATAAATGATTTAGCCATGCCAAACTTTGACGAATCATTCATAATGGCATTAAACTCTGGTTCGATTTCAGTCAAATAATCAATGATAATATCTGCATTTGACAGTTTGTATTTGCTTCCAAGAAATTTCCAAAACGCTAATAATTCAGGAATAGCGTCATCTGCATCCTTAGGTGAACTTAAGGATATTTTTCTTGGAAAGAGGTCGGTTATAATTTCATTAATATTTTGCTCATCCATTTGAGGAAGAGAGACACCAATATAACCAATTCCATAGTATATAAGCTGGGCAATCCAGAATCCCATTTCAGGATCAGCTTTAATACGTTCTTTGCCTTGGACTGAAAGGGCAAACTCTTCTAAAACTGAGTCTTGATATTGTGCCAGTGCCTCTTCAGACTCATCACTTCCATCGTACTCTACTTCGTCAAGCTGATTAATATTGAAGTTCATTATAATTTTAACCATTTCCCTAAAAAATTTATATAATCACAGTATTCGTATTTGTAAAAATCTACCGCTGGAATGCTGGGTTAAATATTCTTGAATTAACTACAAAAGTTATACTCAATAAGTAACTCTATCCCAATAAGAGGTTCTCAATCAATTTTTGCTAAAATTGCTAAATAATTGTTGAGTTTCCTGCCTTGTGCATTTAAACATTTCACCAAGCCCAACATATCTGCCATTAGCTGCTAATTCATAATGGGCATAGGCTTCATCCAGTTCATTTCCACTATATTCATCTAATGGATACAAACCAAATTCTTCATATCTCACACGATTTTTATTTAGCATGTCTATCTGTGTAGGATTGTTTAGTCTTTTAAGTCGTTCAATTACTGAACCTTGGGTAAAGCCAATTTTGACCATGTCTCTGTGCATTTTAGAACCCATGACATAAACTTTTCCTGTTTTAATAGTCGACTCGGGAATAGGCTCTATTTTATTCTTTTTACGCTCATTATGTAGTCGTCTAATCTGATTGAAATGCTCGTTAATGTTATAATTATTAATAAATTCATGAATCAATCGTTTTTCTTCGGCTTGAGCTTTGACTTTATTTATTGCACCGCATATTCTGCATGTGTAACCAATCCACTCATGTCTTGTATCTCCACATCCACAACATGTACAACCAATCCAGTCATGTTCTCTTGTAGCCCCGCACCTACGGCATGTGCAAGCAATCCAATCATGGTCTAGATCTCTTATTTGATCGCATATGCTACATTTACAACCGTCCCAGTCATGCTTTCTTGTATCCCCGCACCTACGGCACATGCAACCTTTCCAGTCATGTTCTATA
>JADGBC010000096.1 GCA_015231705.1 Desulfamplus sp.
GGCGATGATGATTTTAACTCTGCCTTTCATGATCCCAACAATGTGCCCAGATATTAAATTTTAATCAGAGCAGGCCCAAATCGTGATCTAAAAAAATGGCTTAAAATAGCAGGATTTGGACACACCAGTATTATTCTATGAGTAAAGAAGATGGTACATCGCTAACAAAAGAAGATCCGCCTTCTGTAGAAGATATCAAGCAGAAGATACGAGATCAGGTAGAGGATATTATCGATTTTTGTACACGGACGGAATCAGATAATTTCTTTAAATTTGAGAAGCAAATACAAACCAGAGTATCGGCATTAGGCTGTATGTTTTTTCAGCTTTTTTTGATGTCTTTTCAGAATAAGTTTAATTATTCAAAGTGGTTGGATAGCGGTTTGTACTATATGGGATCTCTGGTCAGTCGAAAAATCAAAACTATTTACGGAGAAGCACGTTATTGGCGTAATTACGTAATGACGAAGGAGAAAAAAAAGAGAGTGGATGCTATCCGTTAGATACAGAGATCGGGTTAACACGAGATGGTTTCACGCCTCTTGTAATGAGTCTTGCCACGAGGCTATCGACCAGAGTGAGTTTTGGAGTATCAGTAACGCTATTCAGATGTTTTTATGGCTGGTCGCCATCAAGCGAAGCGATTGAAGCTCTTGTTATAGGCATGGGCCGAGATGGTTCTGGCTATATGGAACAAATAGAATATCCGGAAAAAGGAGACGTTTTAGTAATAGAAGTAGATGGTAAGGCCACTCCGACAGCCAGAGAGGAAGAACTGAAAAAGCGTCGTAAAAAGAGAGAGAAGAAGAAATCCTGTTGTCAACGTCATCGAAGCAGAAGTAAACGCCAGTCTTCCGGCAGCAAGAAACGTCGTAAGAAAGGCGATAAAAGCAAGAATGGCCGAAGTATAACACTGGTAGTGATGTACACGCTTAAAAGAGGAGATGACGGCAAACTTCACGGCCCAATGAACAAAAAAGTTTGGGGTAGCTATGCTCCGAGGAAAGTAATGCTTGAATGGGCAAGAGATCAGGCAATCCAGCGTGGATTCGACCCATCTACTGATAAATGTATCCATATTGCCGTAGATGGAGAGAAATGTCTTTACGATGGACTGTCAAAGCTGTTTCCGAATGCGAGCTTTGCTCTTGATATCCGTCATCTCGAAGAAAGGATATGGAAATTGGGTGGCCATTTCCATAAAGAGGGAAGTGAAGAGTTGGCACAATGGGTTGAAGCAAAAGTAGCGCTTTTGTACACCGGCAAGTCATATGAGCTGAAAAGGCTGAAAGTGAGCCTTTCAGTCCGTGCCAAACGGGATCAGAGCAAGAGAGAGGCCGTGAGTAATTTGATCACCTATATGGAACCCAGGCTGGGTATGATGAACTACCAGACGTTGATAGAGCAGGATCTGGTTATTGCTACAGGAATCGTGGAAGGTGCTGCCCGATACGTGATTGGCGAGAGAATGGATTGCAGCGGTATGCGCTGGATACCGGAAAGAGCTGAAGCTTTCCTTCGTCTCAGATGCATAGAATTAAACGGGGACTGGGATCGCTTCTTTTCATGGGGCTACAAGAGATGGATAGAAAAGATGAGGCAAGGAGAAAAAGTGATCATCAGACAAGAGAAGCCGGATGCACTACCTGGCCTTAACGAGTCTGCTACCGCCTCTGTACAACTATCTGATGAGGCTCAACAATTCAGTAATGTGGTTGGTTTTTAATGAGACGAACTGCACCCTATTCAAAAAGCTGTTCATCTGAAATATACTGACTCAAGGTATCTGTTAAAAGCTGTCTGCCTGCTTCATGTCGAACAACTAAGCTGTTAGCCTCACATTTCCTTACACCAAACCTTTTAAGATAATCCTGAACATATGGCTTGGTGTGGTCTGGGTGCTTGGGATTATCCAGTGAAGGCGTGTCTGGGTTTGACGTGTCAAGGTTATCAATCCATGATAGATGGTTCTGTTCAATGAAATCATAGTCAAGCCCGAATCTTTCAACTCTGATTAAAGAAGAGTCAACGGCCACCGCCTGTTCAACGTCTTTAAGATTTTTAGGAAGCATATCTGAGATATTCAGCCCCGCTGGGTCATGGTCTCCGCAATATAAAACAAGGCAAATCTTTTTTTGCTCAAGAAATTTAAGCATTTCAACAAGTAAATCCCCTCTTGAATTAATATCACTCCATCCTCTGGCGTTAAATATGGGCACATTATATCTTTCACATACAGGAGCGAATAAGCCCACAAGGTCAATCTTTTCAACCATTACAACTATCCCATAATTGTGAAAGTCTTGTAGGCATTTGGGGTTATAATGTTTGTATGTCCCCATGATCTGTTCAACCTGATATTTCACATACTCTTCTGGTGTCTCCTCATCTGTATACGTGCTACCTCCCTGCAATGCTCTTGCCTCGTCATGTGCTGTAAAATTTAAAGGCAACATTCCGTTTTTTCTACATTCATTAATCAGGTTTTGGGCAACGTCAAAATCAGACTTTGAAAGCCCCGCCAAATCTTCAAGCTGATAACACCAGCCCCTTGAGGATATCTTAAAATCAAGTGTTGACTGTATTTCAATCAAAGCCTCACAAAACAGGGCTTTACGTTTTTTATTCTCTTCAATCAAAGCCTTTGAATGTCTGCCCTTTTTTCTGATTGGCATCTCTATTTTCATCATGATCCTCCATGCTTTACTGTAAACCATTTTGACTTTTGCAAAGGGCATTCATTCAGACTAAACACACTTGCATTAACTCTTTTGCATTGATTCTGATTATTCAGATACAGGCATCTTTCACCATGAAGGCATGTATCTATTTTTTTTACATCCATGTGATTTTCAACCTGAATAAGAGAGTTTATAACCTGCTCATTTTTTTTTGGGTCTCTATACGCAATATCCGCAATATCCGCTAAAGGGTCTTTTGTTGATACTTTTTTATATTCACTTTCAACCTTTTGCGTATTTTGCTCATATTGCGTATAAGGATTATTTTTTAAAAGTAGTTCTGCTTTATTTTTAAGAATTGCCCGCCAACCCATCACCACCCCCTCACAAGTTCAGGGTTTACATAGATTACTATTGATGGCCTTCCGCCTGTTTTGATCTGCTTTGTTGTGATGTAATTTCTCTCATATAAAATCTTTAATGGTTCATCAAAATCAGCAACTCTTGGGAAAGAACCTCGCAGGGCATCAAAACAATCTTTTTTCTTGAATTCTTTTTTTCGGTTCTTCTCAATCCATCCCCACAATTTCCTTGCCTGGTCAAGCCCTCCGGCTTCCCCCATTTTGTCAAAGGCTATCAAGGCATGTTTAACAAGGATTGCTGATAAATGGAGTGCCCTTTTCATGGTATCAAGATCAATTAGAATATTGATTGAATTTTCAACATGAATAGAACAGTGAAGTAAGGCCGATATTCTTGCCGCTGCCCCTGGTAACTTGCTTGCCCATCCGGTATATTCAGAAAGTTCTTCACCTTTTCTCATTTTAAATTCAATGGTTTTGCTGAAGGAATGCCATTCATTGTATGCTTCTCTTGAAGGCTTCAGGATATAAGGCTGTTTTTTGCTTTCATGTTCCGGCGGTTCTTTAATGTTCAAGAGACGATCTATAAGACTTGAATATCTTTTAGAAACTTCCCTGTTTATTGGAACAGATTCAAGATTTCTGTATCCAAGGTTTGACTTCGGTATAAAGTAAAGAATTCTGTCGTTAAAGCCCTGTCCTTTAAATCCTTTCTTACTGAGCAACCCCTTAAGCACGTCCTCTTGAACGGCTACCCCCATTGAGAGGCAAGGGCTATCAAGGTGAACAGGTGGCCTGCTTCCTCGGTCAACTCTGACGGGATCGCCTGCATGCCCTTGAAGAAAAAAATCAAGGTTAGGCGTTCCGTTTGAATATCGCCCCGCCAAATTCTCAAAAATCCCCCCTTCTGCTGAGAATACAGAGATTCTTTCATTGTTATGGTTTGCAAGTGTCGCAGCATGCTCGGGAGTAGCGTCTTGAGTCCATAATTGTGGTGGTACTGGAACTTCTTCAAGGTTGTCCTCAATCTCGACAATATCGGCCTCAATTTTTGTCAAGTCTGCCTTTGATGCTTTTCCATATTGCGTTCTAAGTGCTTTTAACCTCACTTCTTGTCTTGCTAATTTGCTTTTTGCTGCTTTGATAGCCTCCTCCATTGATGCTCTTTTATTGTTTTCCCATACACTTAATGGTGTGGTGCACTCTTTTAAAGCAGAACTCTTTCTGTTGCCTGGGTCAAGAACAACCATCGTCCAGATATTAACCGGCTCAATATGTGCTTCTGGAACAGATTCAATTTCAAATTTTCCATGGCAAGCCGTTGCAACTGTTGACAAGATTAACGCCAAGGCAAGCTCCAATGGTGTTTCACTTGCCTTGGAAACTGCATTAGCGAATTCTCCCAGCACTCCAGGAAAAAGATCATTAGGAATACTTTCTACTGTTTGACAATCAAGAGGTATTGGAGCCTCCCACTCCTCTGAAGTTGAACTACTCCCTGTTCTGTTTTCTGTCTTGACCTACAGCTCCATCAATCATCTGTCTGATCCGCTCAACCTGCCCTGACTTCAAAAGGTCGTTGACATCCAAGCCTTTAGGGTCTGACTCCATCCACTGCACATGAAAGACTTTATCTTGAAGGATACCAGCAACCTTTTTTATAAAACCGGTTCCGGCCTCGTCGTTATCTTGACAAACAATCACCTTGCTTAGATGCTCTAAATGTGGCTTTAAATGGGATATCTTCTTGGTATATGCTGTACTACCAGTTGCAAGGCAACACACATCAGGGACAATTTCAGCAACCGTCAAGGCATCAATCATGCCCTCGACAATGACCACAATACTTGCTTGTTCAATCTCGGTTCTTGCCTGAAAAAATCCATCATCATGGTTTGAACCTTTCTGAAAAATCTTATTTTTTGCATTGTCTCCGAATTGAAACGGCTCCCCGTCAATGGTGATAAATTGAAGAGCATAAAGAAAGTTCTCTCCTTGCAAGGAAAGGAACGGTACAGCCACACATGATTTACTAATGTGAGTTGCTGCTCTTATCTTTCCGGCTGCATATGCTTTATTGACGGTCTCAACTGACAGGTTCCTTCTCGACACAAACAATTTATGGATATCATCTACATTGTTATTCTTGACAATGCTGTTCCATCTTCGTTGAACGTCTGCAACTGTCTTGCCTGGAACAGATTCCTGATGGATAGGGTAATCATTAAGAAGGTCTGAGGGGTGAGTATATCCCTTTATCTTCATATGCCAGTCAATCAGGTCTCCGCCCCGTTCCTCACAATGCGTACAATACCCACGCTGTTCTTTTATGTTGAGATAGAAACGGTCATCACTTCCACATAAAGGGCAGGCTCCGCAAAGTTTACCTGTTGCATGATTTTTAAGAGCTGTCAGACTCTCGAATGGTGGCAAGGAATTATTAAGGTGGTCTCTGATTGTCTGGATATCAGGATATTTTACAGGGCTGTAATTATAAAGGGGGGTCGTGCTTACTGGTGGGGGTGATATGGGAATTTGTAGACAATTATTTTCAATATGATCTATAACATCTTGACTTTTAACACAAAAATTGCTATTTTTCATCTATGAATCGTCCTTTGCCTGCTACTTGCCAACGCCTTACTCGCCCAGCAAGTAGCAGGCTTTTTAATTTTGTATTGTTGCTTAAAATTATATACATGGTAACCCTTATAACTACTTTCCTTTCTGCCCTCCAAAAAGCTCTTTCTATAAGCTCGATAAATAAAGCCTGTCTCAGGGCTTCCTTGTGTCGCTTTAAGGTCTGTTTCGTCCATGGGCTTACATGCCTGGCGTTATTCAGCTTTGCTTGTGATTGATCTGTCAATATTCTGGCCATTGGTTTGTAAAAACCTCCTGTTCTTAAAAGTTTACATTCAAAAAAACGCTTACTTACATTGTGTCGGTCAATGCCTTGATATCTGACTCTTTCCAAACAGTTGTCTTAGCTCCCAATTTAAAACCCTGGGGGATTCTTCCTTCTTGCAACCATCTGTAAAATGTTGATCTGGAAATAGGTAAAATATGCGGTACGATCTGTTTAATTCTTAAAAGTCTTTCTATTGATTGTGCCTGACTCTCATTTTGTTTCATTTTAATCATCATTTCTGTTTAATTGTTTGAATTACTACTTGTGGAGAAATTTCTACCATTAAAGCATTATGCCCCAAATGATATCGCTATAATATATTCATTCTCATTATGTGTCAAACATAGAGGTGTTATATATGGTTTTATATAGAATCATATATAACCATGTATTTTTATTGGAAATAAGAAAAGCCATACGAAAAGAGTATAAAAAATATTTTCTCTTTCTGCATGGCTTGTTGATTTTTTTTAAAGGGGTGGTAAAACACCACCTACCTGTAAATACTGGCCTTGTTGATTTTTTAAAGGGGGAGGTAAATCACCGCCTCCTTATAAAATCTCCTCGCAAGGGAAGGGGCTATAAACTTGGCACAATTCCAGAATCCCTTTTATCGGGTTTCAAATCCGAAAATTAATACACTCCACCTTTTGCGTATTTTGCTCATATTGCGTATAAGGATTAAAAAATAAAAAACTCTTTTTTGAGATACAAAAAACATGTTTTATCAAGATTAACCTGTGTGAGTCTTAAACGGTAATATTTTTGCTCCTGTCCCCTCTCTGAGCATGTCCAGATAATCCGCCCATACCTGCATCATTTTTATCCGATCTGCTAAAAACTCTGCTCTGTTATATGCTCGCCCCAGGGGGTCCTTAACATTGTGCCCGAGTTGATGTTCTACAATATCCGGTCTGAATTGCAGTACCTCTACAAGCATCGTCCTTGCCGTCGCCCTGAATCCGTGCCCTGTCACCTCTGATTTGTCATAGCCCATATTTCTTAGTGCTGCCAGGATAGCGTTTTCGCTCATTGGTCTTGATTGCGATCTTATTGAAGGAAAAACATACCTGCCTGATCCGGTCAAAGGGTAAAGCTCCTTAAATACCCCCACTGCCTGAGTTGACAGGGGAACTTTTAGGGGTGTTTTTGTCTTGGATGTTATGAGTTCCCACTCTGATTCCTCTAAATTAATATTTTTCCATTCTGCCTGTCTGAGTTCTCCAGGCCTCACAAAAAGCATAGGTGCAAGCATCAAGGCACATTTAACAACAAAGGTGCCCTGATATCCATCAATAGCCCTTAACAAGTCTCCAAGTTTATCAGGGGCTGTAACCGCTGCAAAATGGGAGGATATAACCGGCTGTAATGCTCCTGTCAAGTTTGCTGTAGGGTCTGCATCTGCCCTTTCTGATGCAATGGCGAACCTGAATACCTGACTGATTATAACCTTTATTCGGTGGGCTGTTTCGCCTGCTCCCCTGCTTTCTACTCGCTTTAATAATTCAAGTATTTCTTTGGGGGTCAACTGCCTGATAGGTCTGGAACCTATCCAGGGTAAAACATCATTGTCAAGTCTGCTTCTTGTCTTTTTAATATGACTTGATGACCATATGAGAGATTGATTGTTGAACCACTCCAAGGCTATTTTTTCAAAAGTGTTCTGGGTTATATCCTGAAGGTGTTCTTTGTCTGCTTTTTTGACCTGTGCAGGGTCTTGGCCATGTGCTAGAAGTTTTTTAGCATCTGTAAGGCTGGTTCTTGCTTCTGCAAGGGAAAGAGCTGGATATTTTCCAAGGGACAAGGTTTTTTCTTTCCCACCTATCCTGTATTTTATCCGCCATAGTTTCCCCCCTGGAGGAGTAATGAGCAAAAAAAGACCATCCCCATCAAAAAGTTTATAGGGTTTTTCTCCTGGCTTTGCCTGTCTGATTTTAAGCTCTGATAGTCCTGTAATTTTTTTAGGCATGATTAACCCCTGTTTTTTTTATCTTGATTCAAGTAATTGATTATAAAAGAGATTGTATTGTATGGGGGTCTTTTCTTATGTACATGGGGGTGTTTTTTTGAGATACCCCTAAGAGATACCCCAAAAAAATAATATTGAATGGTTTTAAATGGTGCTTTGTGGGATTAACGCTTAGGATTAAGTAGTTGTATTTAAAGCGTTTTTACACATTATAGCATTAAACACAACTATAGTGTGGTGGAGGCGGCGGGAATTGAACCCGCGTCCGAAGAGAGTTAGCAGTGGCCTCTACATGCTTATCCTGAACTTTAAATTTAACTGAACGTCTCCTTCAGGATGGATACATATCAGTGTAGCCTGAGAATTTTAACCGCACACAAGTCAGACACCGGTGTGAAGCGTTCCCGCATAGTCGACGCCCTTTACTGAAACCTGCAGGATAAATCTCAGCAGGACGGAAGCTGCCTAAGCAGCTACAGCGTAGTTATAATCGTCTGCGATTACTTTAATTTCCATCGATTTTACGAGTCAACAGAAAGCTCGGCATGCTACCAAAACCTCGTCGTCTCCGTCGAAGCCTTTTCGCCCCCAAATTTTAAAAGAACAGATATTTAATGCAGTAAAAAACACGTCTTTTGATTTTGATATAGATCAAGTCACGCTTTTTTATCTCATTAAAATATACATAGTGTTAAAAAAAGTCAATTGTTCTTTTCATACCTGTCAATCTCTCTTTGAACATCTCTTTTCTTTATGGTATCTCGTTTGTCATAAAGCTTTTTTCCCCTGGCAAGAGCTATCTGCACTTTGATCTTACCATTCTTAAAATAGACTTTGAGAGGAACAATAGTGAATCCCCTTTCTGCGACTTTTCCGGTAAGTTTTTTTATCTCTCTATTGTGAAGAAGCAGCTTTCTACTCCGGAGCGGATCATGATTGTCGTAATAGGCATTCTGATAGGGTGTAATGTGCATCTGTTTTAAAAAGACTTCGCCATTTTTAATATCTGCATAGGCATCTTTAAGATTAACCTTACCCTGACGTATTGATTTGACCTCTGTCCCCACAAGCACAATTCCAGCCTCTATCTCCCCAGAGATTTCATAATCATGCCTTGCTTTTTTATTGTTTGCTATAATTTTTATGTGATCTGATTCCATATCTATCTGCTCCTTTAGAACAAACTTTAATCAGCAAGAATTTTTCCATACTCTTCTTTGACAAGGTTAACAATATCTGACACTATTCCCATATGTATAATTTTTTTCACAAATTGCTTGGTCTCACCGACATCAAGCCTTCTGACCATCTGTCCTATCACAGGAATGGCCATTGGATTCATGGATAGTTGTGTAAGCCCAAGACCCATAAGAACTGGAAGATTGAATGGCTCTCCTGCCATCTCACCACACATGACTACATCAATATTTTTCTTTTTTGCAGCATCGACCACCATTTTGACCATTCTTATAACGGCTGGACTCATTGGATTATAAAGGTGAGCTACCTGTCTGTTGCGTCTATCTATAGCCATTGAATACTGAATCAGATCATTGGTTCCTATGCTGAAAAAATCGACATATTCGGCAAGGTCTTCTGCAATGATAACAGCAGAAGGCACCTCAATCATTATTCCAAGTGGAATATCTGAATTAAATATCTTATCTTCTTGTTTGAGTTCAATAATTGCACTGGCAATAATCTCCTTTACCTGAATAATCTCTTCAACACAGGAGATCATGGGAATAAGCAGTTTTATTTCACCAAATGCACTTGCTCTTAGAATCGCTTTAATCTGTGTGATAAAAATTTCGGGTCTTTTTAAGCAAAATCTCACAGCTCTCAATCCAAGTGCCGGATTTTCCTCTTCTATGTTCTTCATATATGGAAGAACTTTATCTCCGTTGATATCAAGAGTCCTGAATGTGATGGGCATGGGAGACAACAGATCAACAACCTCTTTATATTTATCAAAAAGCTCCTCTTCTGAGGGAAATCGTTTAAGGTCAATATATAGAAACTCCGTTCTGAAAAGTCCCACACCTTTTGCGGCGTTATCTCTTACTGATACCACCTCTTCGACCATCTCTATGTTTGCCATGAGCTGGAACTTATGACCATCTAATGTTACGGCAGGAAGGTGGCTCTCTCGAGCCCTGATCGCCCGTTGTGCTTCATACCGTACACTCTGTTCTTCATAGCTGAACAGGGTATCTTCTTCAGGGTTTACAATAAGAGTACCGGTGGAGCCGTCAACAATCAGAATATCATCATTTTCCACTTTATGGGTGGCATTGCCAAGTCCCATGACAGCTGGAATACCAAGCGCTTTTGCAATAATACCAGTATGAGAGTCCTTACCACCCCGATCTGTCACAAAGCCCTTAATTAGCTCAAGCTGGATCTGACTTGTGTCTGCTGGAGAGAGGTCGTGGGCAACCAGGATGACTCTTTTGTTTATATCTGAGATTTTGATATCCTGAGCACCTGTGAGATGCCGCATTACCTGTTCAGAGACTTGCACAATATCAGTCACTCTAGATTTAAGATAGGGGTCATTGACCTTCATGAACATCCGTTTTACCTGACGCAAAACTTTTTTCAATGCCCATTCAGCATTTATTTTTTCGGTCTTTATCGTCTCAATAGTTTTGCCATAAAGCATTTTATCTTTAAACAGTGCTAAATGGGCTTCAAGAATATCTAGTTGATGACTCAGATCACTGTTCAGCGATTCTATTATTGAAGCGTGTTCATCTGTTGCTCTTTTAACCGCATTTTTAAACCGGTTGATTTCAGTTGCTACATCCTCTTCTGGAACTGGATATCGTTTGATCAGGTCCACGCCTTCACGGTCAACAATATAGGCTTTACCAATACAGATGCCAGGAGACCCACCAAATCCCTTTATAACAATTTGCTTTTTTTGAGATATATCCATACCCTTAGCATTATCTGGTGTCTTTGTAACAATATCTTCTTTTTGAGATTTACCCATCGGTATCTTCTCCAAATCCGGATTCAAACAAGTTAACTAAGGTCTCAAGTAGATGGATGTCACTTTCTCCCTCAACCTCAAGGAGAAGTGTTTTTCCTTTTTTGCCATTAATTGTCAGTATATCAATGACACTTGAAGCATCTGCTCTGTTATTACCAGAGATGATCCATACTGATTGTTCTGCATTACGGGTGATTTTGGCTATCATTGCAGCAGGTCTGGCATGAAGACCGAGGTTGTTATTGATTGTGACTTTGCGGATTTTAGTATTAAATTGTGTCAATTTGCTGTGTCAATATGTCTGTTTCTATGAAATTCAGAATTGATGGTCTCGTAAAAAGTTATTTTTCAAAAATGCGTCATAAATAAATTCAAATAGTTATGGCTCTAAAAAGTTCCTGTTCAGGACTTTTTACGAGGTAATCAGAATTGATGTAACTGTCATGCCTAGGTGACAACAAAAAACTAACTCACCATTTTTAGCTGCATAGTATATTCTTTCATGTGTAAAATGTCAATGAATTGTAGGGTAAAAGGGTTGCTTAGTGGAAGTTATGACCAGCAAGTATCTAAGGAAAACAGGACGGTAGAAATAGTTATGATGTGATGTTAAACAGTGAATACCTAAAACAGATTGTTTTGAGGTTTTGATAACTATAAAAAGGCGTTTTTATAAAATAATAGATCTATTGCCTATGGTGTGAGTGTCGAGAGGTGCTTTATAATCGCTTTTTGGGTGGATTCAGAAATTTCAGTAAATTGGATTCCATATAAAAGGGTAAGCTGTTTTTTGTTTATGTTTTTGATAACACCGGAAACAGTATAAATTTCAACATCTCCCGGAAAGGTACACTGTATTTTTATGGTATCATTTGCCTTTGCAATATAGTTCTTTTCCGCTGGCTGGTAAGTTGCCTCAAGGCGGCATCCATTTGGGTTTATATCACTTATGATGCCCTCCTTGCCAGCCCCTTTGAAAATAATGGTTGAAGGGATTCTACATGTTACTCGTGAAAGAGAGCGAAGTGTCTTTATCGTCAGCTCTTGGGGATATTCAAGTATAACGGCACGGATAGGTTTTGTAAGAACTTCAATGATAGAAGAGGAAAAAATAAACATCTGCCCATCAAAAAGGCACTCTATTAAAAGCTTATTGCCCTGGAACAGTTTGGGTTTTACAGTTGTATATGGTGCAGGAAGGTCAATAATCACATACTCATATTTATTGGTTCCCACAAAATTTGCAGTAATGGGCAGGGCAATACCGTCAATTTTTATAGCAAGATTTGTACCGCTTCCAATCTTTATATTCACGTCCTTGCCTGTATAGATCTCATGGCTATTTTGCAGTTTTGATTTTGGTACAGAATCTTCCGATGGTTTCTGACTCTTCTCCTCAGCAGCCTCATTTTCAATGACAGGAGGTGGTGTGTATTTGTTATTTTTTGCATCCTTTAAGATAATAATCTGTTCCTGAGAGAGTTTGTATTTTTGTTTGTACTCATTCTCTTCAGGTTTAAAAGATTGAATTTTTTCTATATACTCCTCCTTTGAAAGAACCCCAACTTCCAGCAGTTTTGCCTCCTGCTGGATACTTTTTTTAATTTCGGTAAATTTTTCTGCGGCATTTTTTTTGTCTTCGATATAGGAGTCAATCCGTCTGTCAATCTCATCTGACATCTTTATTAAGCCTGGCCTGTGTTTGGCCAGAAAAGTCGTGTACTGTTCGTGCAGGGAGGCAAATCTATCCTCTGCAATGTGCTCCTTTGTCTCTAGTAGTTTATTAAGTTTTGTCTGAACTGTTTCGATAGCTAAAGAAGTATCGCAATATCGTTTTGCCAGCCCGTTGTCATCCATCTTAATAGTGGCGTTCTGCTGTGTTGATGCATCCTCTTCCTGAACCGAAGAGTCATCAGTTTTTTTGCTGAACAGGTTAGAAATCGGCTTTAAAAGAGATTTCATCTTTTTTCATACACCTTATTTTATAAGAAAAGCTTAAAACCCTGATTTTTAAGGGTTTGGACTTGTTAAGTGGCTATACTATTATTTTCCCCGGTTCACATCCTTTGAAAATTCAACAATATCAAATAAGTATCTAATGAAGAATAGGGAGATATTTTTATCCTCAGAGCTCGGTAGATGAAGCCACTTTTTCTCATGTCAATTTGTGCATGAACTTCTTTTGATACTGTATTTAGGATACTTTGAGATATAAAATGCCAGTTTTATATTTAGTCCGCCTACCAT
>JADGBC010000097.1 GCA_015231705.1 Desulfamplus sp.
CTGAATTCATGGTGATATTTTATATCGCCTTTTACATGCTGTTTAAGAAAAGAAAGGATGTTTTCTTGTTCAAGGAGCTTTTCAGCCTTTTCAAGAAAAGAGCCAGATGAGTTGGCAGCATTGGGACAACCTGATGCACCAAAACACCTGTCTGCCTGAAAGCCTCTGATATCTTTTGACATGTTTGATAGAAATTTCTCTTTTGCGGCGTTGACATCTTCAATAGTTACAACAGCACCATAAACAATATCAGACCTTACTGATCCTCTCTTGATCTCTAATTTATCCAGCACATACTTCTCAATCCTGTTTTTAGCTTTTTTACGGACAAAAAACGGTACTTTTTTAAGTGCTGATTCTGCTTCTGTTGTCCAGTGCAATTTATCGCCTGCATCTTTCTCTTCTCCTCTATCTGCAATCTTCATAGGGAACCTCACTTTATGAATTATACCAGCCTGTAATATTCTCTGAGCATTTCGGAAAGCCTTTTAGTCAATATAAATGCCTTTTCAACGGTTTTATCCTTGTCTTTATTGACTAAACAGCAAGTAGCAGGTGAGATCAGACTTTGATTAAGAAGCAGATCAAGACTAACTCCTTTTTTATCAAGAGCTTTCCATATTCCGTTGAGTTTAAAGGCGAGCAGATCAAGGTTTTGTTTCTCAAAGGCCTCAATACCAGTGGGAACAATCCCCCAGACCAGAACGCCCCCTCTATTCAGGAATTTTTTTATTGAAGTGGCACAGGAAGCAAATATCTCTGCATTTGAATAGGCATCCAATGATAAAATATCCATGTCAAGTCCCAAAAGAAAGTCCCAATCAGGATTGCCACAAAGATGGATACCTTTGGGGCTGTCAATCATAGAGAAAAATTGATCCAGATCCTCTTTTGCCTTTTGTTCCCCATAACCGGACAGCGCTGAGAAAACAAATTGCATTCCGGGTTCATCTATAAACATAAACGCATTTGGATTTTTCTTTTTCAGTTTTGTCAACTGGACGTTGATCCTCTTTGCCATGAACTCAAACATGAATGGGCGAATCGTATCATCGAACAAAATCGGGCGGTTATCCTGATCCATGATATTGAATCCAAAACTGACAGGCCCTTCCAACTGCCCGCGAATGGCGGGTCGATCAGATAACTCCATATCCAAAAACCGGTGGTAAACAGCAGAATAGGTTGTACTGACATCAAAGTATTCAGGATTTTCAAAGCAGGCCATGGTCTCTTCAAACTCGGCAATAAACTTGTCTATGGAAAACCTTAATGTTTTCTGGCCTATATCCAGAACGATTCCTGGAAAATGTTCAGCAGCCTGAACATACATGTCCTCATAATAACTATAGTTAGGCAATTGAGGCCAGAATGGAATATCAAGGCTTAACGCACTATTCAGAGCCTTCTCTACATTGGTATGGGGCATAACAGCCATTGCAGTCGTTAACAGATTACCGGGAATGGTCATTTGTAGGCTCCCTGATTTTTCATTTTTTTCATCATTTTTACCATCTTTTCCATTTTATGTGGATCAATCTGTCTATTGGTGCTCCAGGTGAAAGTGCTTTGCGTCGTGCTATAGTCAAGATACTCATTTTTTGAGATATTGTTCTGCCATTTTCCCGAATGTTTTGCCATGGAAATACCAATCGTAAAAAACAAAAGAAGTATCAATGCAAGTGACAATTCATTGACAGAGAATTTTCCAGAAAACAGGGAGAAGCCAATGGCATCTTTTTCAGGGCAAATGTTAATGCACTCCATACATGCTGTACATTCTGATGAATTAATCTGATCTTTTTGTCTTATTTTTATGAGACCTGGGCATGTTTTTTCACACTTACCGCATTTGGTGCAATTGAGCGGATTACGTATGATCCTGCCGACACTCAAAAAACTGATTACGCCCAGCAGTGCACCATAAGGACAAAGATATCTGCACCAGCAGTTTCGTATAATGATGGACAAAATAGATAAAATAAGAATAATGGTAAATGCCGTAGCGGAAATACGGGTAAAAAACTTCAGCATTTTTATATCTGCAAATCGGTTGTATGGGCTTTGGATAAACTCTTCAACACTGCTTAAGGGCATTTGATAAGAAATATTCCAGATAAAAAAAACAGCGATTATGTATTTCAGACTTCGCAGGATTAAATCCATCCATAAGGGAATTGATAGCCCCTTTTTAAAAATACGAAAATGCAGCTTGCCAAGAAATTCAGATAGGAAACCAAACGGGCAAATCCAGCTGCAGAACCCCTTTTTTAAGATCAATGCTGTCATACATATAATAAGAAATAGGACAAGTGCAGATGGGTGTATCGGATTGATTTTGCCGGTAAAGAGAAAGTATTTTAAACTGACCAGTGCACTGATAGGAAGAAAAGCTTCGACACCCGGAGGTCTTTCAAAACCCGGCAGCACACCTGCATCAATCAGGGAGACAAATTGATAAAACCTGACCCCGATACCGGTCACAATTACAAAAAATAGAATCTGTATTAATTTTCTAATAAAATTAGAGCGTTCAATCATGTGGGGTTGACGTATTGTCATTATACAAGCACCTTGTGATAAAAATAAATGAGTGGAATCTACAAAACAGTCGCTATGAGCACAGTTATATTATCGTTTCCTCCCCCATCAATAGCCATATTCACAAGAGTTTCAGCGACAATCTCATTGCTGACATTTTCTCTGCACGTTAAACAGATGGTCTCCTCGCTGACATAGCGATAGAGTCCGTCAGAAGCTATAATTATCCTGTCCTGTGTTTCAAGCCTGATTGTCCCACTTTGAGGTGCCAAGTCCTGACAACCAATACATTGATCCAGAATATGGTTTGAGTAATGAGACAGAGCCTGCTCTCCGGTAAGTTCGCCCTCCTCAATTAAAAAACATGAGAGTGTCTGATCCTGCGTTATCTGTGTCAATCTGGAGTCTCTTATATGATAAAGGCGGCTGTCGCCGGAATGAACCCAATGGGCAATATTATCCTTTATAGCAACTGTGATCAATGTGGTTGCCATTCCATCAAGTTCTATATTTTTTCTTGAAATATCTGCCAATTCTTTGTCCATTTGCATGAAAAAGGATAACAAAGTTTTATTTTCCTTGTTATTAAGGGTGGTTAAACTGTTCAAGGATTCCATCACATGGTGAGAAGCTGTTTCGCCACCTGGTTCTCCACCAAGTCCATCGGCAACCGCAAGCAGAACAGTATCATCTGAAAGGGTATTAATTACATACCTGTCCTGATTGGTTTTTCTTTTCAGCCCGATATCTGTTGCAGCCGCAATATTTACCCGGATGTTCTGAAAAGTACTCTGTTTTTTTGCCCAAAGATTGAATTTTTGTGCTTCGATAATGGTTCATCCTCCTTTTTAAATGATAATAGTGCCACCCAGCTTTCTTATGTTCGTTTTGAATTCATCAAGCAGTTTAAAAAATTCATTTTCTTTGTCATGAATAATCTCAAAAGTTATTGTCTGACTCTTTTTCCCATTTACTACAGAGATACTATTCTCCTTGGCAGTGGGAAAATTTTTCTCATCATAGCCAGTGACCTCTCTGGAAATGGTTGCTTCTTTGTTACCGGATTCGATTGTGTCAAGCCATTCATGTAGCTCGTTCGGAGTCTGAAATCTCTCTTCAGGGTTAATTCTGCAGGATTTTATAATCAGAGAGCGAAGTCTTTCAGACAGATTCTGGACTATTGTTCCAGGGTCAGGTATTGGAGATGAGCGTATCATCTTCATCAACTGCTGAGGGTTGTCTGATGGAAATGGAAGGTGGCCTGTAACCATCTGGAAAGCGGTTATACCAAGAGAAAATATATCACTTCTGAAATCTGCCGGTTCTCCATCAAACAGTTCAGGTGCAAGGTAATTGAAATTTCCGCCAATCTGAAAATCATCAGTACCAGAGATGCAGGCAAGCCCAAAGTCAATCAGTTTAATTCGGTCGTTATATAGGACAATTACATTTGACGGATTTATATCTCTGTGGATAAGCCCTTTCTCACCAGCATAGGCTATTGCAGACACCATTTGACCCAGGTATTTCAGAGCTAAACATGAAGGGATAATTTTCAATCTCTCAATAATATCTATCAGTGGTTCACCCTGAAGAAATTCATAGACAATAAATACGGTTTTAAACCTTGATTCAATATCAAACACCTTAACGATATTTTCATGATTCAGCTGTGCAATTATTTTTGCCTCATTCTGGAACATATTCATGAAGTCGGCACGCATGGATAAGTGGTGGCGCATCATTTTAATTGCTACCGGCATTTCGAGTGCAGTATGAATCCCTTTGTATACTATGCTGTACCCTCCCCGACCAAGAATGTCCGTTATCAGGTATTTACCAACAGTTCGTTCTGCAATAGGACCTTTTCTGTCAAAACGATCTGCTACAAGTTCTGTCAGAAAAGCAAAGAGATCCGGATCTTGACCGGAAACCGTCTCAAAATTTTCCCTTGTGATTGACCAAACATCCATGTCAGTTTCAGCCTCTACATGAAACCCCATGGATTCCCCTGTCAAAAGTGATATCATTCCCACAATATCACCCTCTCCACGATGCCCAACCGGGTAAAGAACTCCTTTTTTTTCGACCAGCTCAATGCAGGAACCTTGCTGGATAATATATGCTTTATTTACGATCTCACCTTGAAGAATAAAGCGATCCCCCTGCCTGATATTTTCAAGTGTCAGATCAGTAAGAAAAGAGGTTTGTGAACAGGGTTGAACAAATCGCAGGAATTTTGTCCTTATATTAACACTTCCCTCTTCTGCTCTCACCTTTTTGTAAAAGGTACACTGAGAGCAGGATTTTCTTTTCTCTGCAAATGTTCCCTCCACCTTTCCATTACACATTGTTCCTGCTACAGCCCAGCAGAATCTTCCACCGCAGACACCAGAATTAATACCATCGTAAGACTGGTCAGTTGCAGCCGGGCAGATACCTGTCTTCTGTACATTTATCCCACCACTTTCCCGACCACATTTCATATATTCCCAGCAGTTTTTCTTCTTTCCTGCCATACATTTCACCTTAGATGGAATAATTGACTCAATTCATCAGCAAGCATAAGGTTCCTTTGAAAAACAGCTCCTTTTTTACTTGACCGAAGCTCTTCTTTTTCAAACTGCTCATTCAAGGCTCTGCTTTCATCAGGAGAAAGAGATTTTTCGACCATGGGGAAAAAAATATGATCTTCCTGATAAATATGGCGACTCAATAATGATACATAAATCGCGATATTTTCAAGAATAAGAGTAATGGAAATTTCATCCCTGTTTTCATATCCTTCCAGCACCTGACGTATAGCCATAACAGATTGGGTACAACGCTCATGCTGATACCTGAGTGCCCCCATTGCTGAATCAAGTTTCCCCTCTTTCTTATGGGCTAACAGGCCAAACAACAGAAATTCCTCTTTGAAATGGTGAAAACGATCAGCAAACTCTGAACAGAAGAGTATCGCCTTTTCAAAAAAAAGTGTTGACATCATCCCGCCCTTCTCCAGCTCTTTTCTTGATCGGGATAGAAGATGCAGAACTTTCAGAATCAACTGATGTTCGTCTTTTAATGTCTGTATTGCATTCATCACATTATACTCCTTCTCTCCACTATTGATGTCCAGTTTCTGACCTTACTTGTTTTTTTGTCCTTACTTTATGCTCTGATTATAACCAGAATTCCGGATATCTTCTGTTCTTTGCAATATTATTTATAATAACGGCAACGAGAAGCATTATAAGAACACCTGACCCAACAGGCATCAAAGCGTAATAAAAGCCTAATTTATGAATCTGCTCTCCCCCGATCACTGCAATCAGTGCAGTTGCCCCACCCGGAGGATGAAGAGTTTTTGTTGCATGCATGGCTGCAATGGCTGTTGCAACACCAAATGAAGAGGCAAGCCAGAGAGCATCAGGAAAGAGTTTATAAGAGGCAACCCCGACAACTGCTGAAACCAGATGTCCTCCCACAAGGTTTCTTGGCTGTGCCAAAGGACTTCTTATTGCACCATAGATAAGTACCGCCGAAGCACCAAAAGAACCAATAATCAGAACAATATCCCTCTCTGAAAACATATTGTAGTGAAGAAAAGCAACTGGTGTAATTCCCAGAAATGCTCCAAGCCATGACCATAAAATTTCAGACAGATTGACAGCCGGAGGACTCTGTTTTCCTCCTCTCATTTTGTTGAAGAACTCAATCACAATTCTCTCCTTAAATAAAATCAGCACAAAGCCTGCACAATATCTGATCTGGCTATTATTCCTGCAATATTTGCATTCTCATCTAACACAGGCACCCTGTTTATCCTTTTAGATTCAAAAATAGCTGCAACTTCCATAATTGATATAGATTTCTCAACAGTAACAGGAGGAGAAGACATTATATCTTTTACATAAAGTTTTTTTAAATCTGCTGCCAAACAACCGCGAAAATCCAGACATTGGGCAATAATGCTCATAAATGAACCAACTTGTTTTTCATCTTCATCTGTTTTAACCATTGCCGCATCTTGTCTGTTCTCTTGCATTATTATATCTGTCTCTTTGTGAACCACTCTTTTCAAAAAATCCTTTTCAGAAAGAACACCTGAAAGGTTCTTTTTACTGTCCAGAACTGGAACACCTGAAATGTTGTTACGAGCCATCAGCTTTGCTGCATCTAAAAGCGAACTCTCTTCATCTATAGTTATTACAGGTTTTGTCATAACATGCTCTGCTTTAACTGAATTTTTGAGCCGTTCTAAAGCGTGTTTTGATGCTATCTGATAAATCTCTTTAAAATCTGAAGGAGTTATATCTAAATAGCCTGAAATATCTCTCATTGCCTCAATAATATCCTCCTCACTGAAGCCTATTGTGCACTGGTTTAATGTATTACTTTTCATAAAACCTCCAGATTTGAATAATCGTGGACAAATTTATCCACGATTATTTTGGTTTTCAGTCAACTTTTTTATGTTTGCTTTTATGATTGTTTGTTGAAAAACGATTGACGAATTGCATTTACAAGGAAGATTAAGAGAAGTATTGCACCGCCTGCAAAAATAATATCTGGCAGAATTCTTGCCCAGCTAAATGCTCTAATCACATCTCCAGAGGCAATTTCGGGGCTTCTTGCATACCATAAACCATATTTTATTGCGTAGTGAAGCTGATAAAACCCAGATGGAATAAGGCTGAATATCGCCATTGCTGCAAGTCCGCCGTTAAGTCCCCAGAAGCTGTATTTTAAAAGTTTATCTGACCATGATGCACGGGTAACAATGTGTCTGACAGAAAAGAGAAGCAGCGATATAGCTAACATTCCATACACTCCAAACAGTGCCGTATGAGAATGGATAGGAGTTGTATTTATACCTTGTGCATAATAAAGAACTATCGGCGGGTTGATAAGAAATCCAAAAACACCTGCACCAACAAGATTCCAGAATGCTACAGAGACAAAGAAATAGACAGGCCATTTATAAGCATAACCCTCTCCACCCTCTTGGACAGACTTTAAATTGTGGACAATTTCAAATCCCATCAAAGTTAAAGGCACAACTTCCAATGCAGAGAAAACCGCTCCAAGTGCAATAATTGGAATTGGGCTGCCTGTCCAGTAAAGATGGTGGAATGTGCCGATAACACCTCCGCCAAGATATAGAAATATGGTAAAATTAACGGTCATTAATGCAAATTTTTTGCTGACAATACCAATATGAGAGAGCAAAAACGCCATTACAACAGTTGCAAATACCTCAAAAAATCCCTCTACCCAAAGATGGACAACCCACCATCTCCAATATTCAGCATCTGATAAGTGGCTGCCTTTTCCATAAAGAAGACCTGCCATATAAAAAAGAGGAATAGCTATGGAGCTGTATAGTAAAAGATGTGTCAAGCCGCCGCTGTCTTTCTCATCTTTAAGAGCTGGATAGATTGCTCGAAGCATCAATATAAGCCAGATGATCATTCCAACAATCAGAAGAAGCTGCCATACTCTTCCCAATTCAATAAATTCATAACCTTGATGACCTAAATAGAATGTATCATCTCCCATTATACCAGTTGCAGAGAGCCATGTTCCAGCCAATGTTCCCACAACAACCACTACAATAGCACCAAAAAGAACCAATACTAACCCCTTTTGTCCTTTTGGCTCTTTTCCAACCATTGGTCCGATAAATAGACCAGCCGCAAGAAAACAGGTTGCAATAAAGAAAACGGCAAGCTGTAGATGCCATGTTCTTGCAGCAGCATAAGGGAAGATTTTTCCAAGCGGGATTCCGTAAAAACTTGTCCCCTCAACTGTAAAATGGGCAGTAAGTGAACCCATTCCTATTTGGATAACAAACAGCAATATTGCCACCAGAAAATAGATCAATGTGGCTTTTTGGCTCGGCGTTGGGTTGGGTTCTGGAAAATCTTTTATTAAAGTGGGTTTATAGTCATCTTTGCCAATATATCTAAGATAGACAAACAGTGCTGCTGCAATACCAAAAATTAGAAGAATTACGCTGACAATAGACCATATGACATTTCCGGGAAGAGGAGTGTTTCCGACAAGAGGATCGTATGGCCAGTTACTGGTATATGTATAATCTTTATCAAGCCTTAAAGTTCCAGCAGCCCATGAAAGCCATGCAAAAAAGCTGGTCAGTTTATGGGTCTCTTCAGCAGTTTTTACAATCTCACTCTGAAGCCCCATACGTTCATTGCCTTTCATAAAAAGCTCTCCATAATACTCTTTAAGAGCATTGAACGCCTCTGCCTGATACGGTGTTAATGTGAGGGTAGATGTTGCTGGGTTGTAGCGGTTTGTCTTTATCTCTTGAGTAACAATTGCGGTTAATTTAGCTCGTGTTGGAGCATCAAGAGCGTCAAACTCCTCTTGAGAGAAAAATTTTGCCTTTTGAGCGGAAACTCCATTATGACGGGCTGCAATATAAAGTCCCATTCTGTGCAGAAAATCAGCAGACCAGTCAGGAGCAAGATAAGAGCCATGTCCCCATATTGTGCCGATATGCTGACCACCTCTTGAGAAATAGAAATTCTGCCCATTCATAATATCATCATGGGTAAAGATCACCTCTTCAGTTGAACTTACAATCTTATCTGGAATTGGAGGCTTCTCTTTTTTGATTATATAACCACCGAAAATAAGAACACCGAAACTCAAAACCAACATGAACAGCAACACTGCCTTTGTTTTTGCATTTTGCATAATTCAATCTCCTTTATTCTTAGTTTTAAGTCGAAGAGACACTTATCATATCGGTGGGGCAATGGTAACTAAAACTCTCATGTCTGTAATTGCTCTGATACCGTGAGGTTCACGAATATCAGAGATCAAAATATCACCTAAATTCGCAGGAAACATGGCATTATCTTTGCCAAGAAATTCCCCTTTCCCCTCTAAAACAACAATAGAGAGCTGACCGTCAATGTTGTGAGAGTGAATCGGCAGATCTTGTCCAGCTTTAAAATTAAAGTTGATTATCTTGAAATCTGATGAATCATGGACTATCAATCTGCTTAAACTCTTATCGTTAAAGCTGTTTTCTTTAAATATCTCTACTTTTTTAATCATACAGTCCCTCCTTTTTATTCTATTATTCAGGAATTCCAACTAAACAATAATCGCAGATAAGTTCCTTATGTTTCGCAATTAACTTGTGTAGAGACGCACAGCCGCACGTCTCTACAATTTTATATTGTGTTTTTACAATTTGTATCTATGAATTAATTTCTCTGTTATTTAACAATTTAAGATATATAACTTATTTACCAGCCATCATTGCTGCAATGTCTGATTCTGGCTCTGTGATAAGTTTAATGTCAAAATTCTCAACAAGAACTTTAAGAACATTTGGAGATACAAACCCTGGAAGTGTTGGTCCAAGGCGAATGCCCTTAACTTGTAGATGAAGCAGTGCAAGAAGAACAGCAACCGCTTTCTGCTCATACCAGCCGATATCAAATGAGAGAGGAAGATCATTGATATGTCCAAGTCCAAAAGCATCGCGGAGTTTCATTGCAATAACAGCCAATGAGTAACAGTCATTACACTGACCAGCATCAAGAACTCGCGGGATTCCGCCGATATCACCAAGGTTAAGCTTGTTGTAGCGGTATTTTGCACAACCTGCTGTTAAAATTATTGTATCTTTCGGCAATTTTTCGGCAACCTCTGTAAAGTATCCACGACCTTTCTGTCTTCCATCACATCCTTGAGTTTTCGAAAAAAAGTTTTTATTTAAGGCATTTTTTTTGCTTTGGCAAATTCTTTAATTGTAAAAAAGTTATAAAATCATTAGATATAGAGACACTATGTGATAAAATCACGTTGGCCAATATCAGGAGCAAAGTATGAAAATCCCTTGTGTGACACGGCTGCCTTTTATAGTTACTGGTCTCTCTTTTGTTCAATCGGAACTGACGGGAATTCAGTTTGATAACCTTACTTTAATAGCGACCGCATTGATACTTGGATCTAAATTTAATCTTACCCAGATCAGCCGGATGTGGTTGAAAGAAAAATGTGTTAGCACACTGTCCCATTTCATGTCAGACGCCAAATTCTCAACTTATGAAATGCAGCGTCTTTATATCGAGCAAGCACTTCATTTGTATAACATCAAAAAAAGAAAGGGTTTCTTTGTAATAGACGATACTATGCAACACCACACTAAATTCTGTAAATGGATTCATGGGGTATTCACTCTGTTTGATCATGCTATGGGCACTAATGTTAAATCTATTTGCATTGTTTTCCTTTACTACACAAACGGTGGCGAGATTAAATTTGTTATAGATTTCAGAATATTCTATAAAGATACCAATGAGATGTTGTGGTGTAGAGATAAAAAGCATCATCATAAAACAAAGTATGCATTAGCTGTTGAGATGCTGGAGCTTGCTTTAAAAAGAGGTTTTCCTAAATGCACTGTTTTAGCAGACTCGTGGTTTGGAATAGAGCCATTTGCCAAAGAACTCAGGCGTTTGCATCTTGGTTATGTATTTGGGCATGCTTCATTTGCCGGTTTACACTTTCTTTAACCGCATTCCCATTTTCAGGGAATTTTTCCAAAAAAAGTGTAAACTACTTTTGAGGTGATATGAAGGATGCCATTATGGGCATCCTTCATATGCCCCTCAAAGTAGTTGACACTTCTCATTATTAAAAGTTAGTACGCAAATATTGCGTCACGGTGAACTACCGTTTTCTGTACCAGGATTTGACGTATAATTACCGTGATAATTTTATATCAAAAGTATAATCATCACTTGAGCTATAGCAGACAATACCATGATGCTTTTTATCACAGCCACATAAAACAACAGGGGATAAATATTTCTGGCCATTACCAGCTGGAGTATGATTGTCACCAATAGTCTCAAACAGAAGCTCCATCCAGTCTTTTTCCTGTTCCCTGCCGCTCAATATCTCATAGGGAGTTTTCTGTGCTCTTTCCCCGCTCCTGTAACGGCGATGATTGTGATAAAACATGATAAGGTTCAACATCTCCTGTGAGATCTGATTTCGTGATCTATTCAGATAAGGCCGAATGATTGAATTAATGCACTCTACCATTGCGGAACTTTGTACAATATGATTCAAATCATTATAAACCTGATCTTTGACAACCTCAAAATTTTCCTGAAGATAACCCTGTGCAATTTCAAGGCAAAAAGCCTCATTGTCCTCAGGGCAAACGCATTAAAAAGATACTTAACATACTTTAGGGTTGTATTTATAACATTGTTTTAGTTGAATCTATCAAAAAAGATGTCTAAATCTAAGTAATTATGATATCAGCACCATTTTTTTACTTTAATCAAAAGGAGTTTAATATGGTTGCTGAAAATATTACATTGATATCTGAACTATCTGCAATTGCTGATCCACGCCTTGATAGACGTAAAAGACACAATCTCCTGGATATACTTGTGATTTCAATTTGTGCTGCTATTTGTGGTGCTGAAACATGGGATCATATTGCCCAATATGGAGAATCAAAACATGAATGGCTGAAAAAATTTCTCGAACTCCCCAATGGTATACCATCTCATGATACATTCCGTCGTGTTTTTATTAACATGGATACTGAAGCATTTAGACAAGCTTTCCTTAACTGGATAGAATCAATCAGGAATCTACTGCCAGGAGAGGTTATTTCAATAGATGGAAAAACATTAAGAGGCTCACACGACAAGGCAAATGGTAAGGCGGCCATTCATATGGTCAGTGCATGGGCATCTGAAATGAATATGGTACTGGGACAGGTAAAAACAGAAGAAAAATCAAATGAAATTACAGCTATCCCCAAATTACTTGATATTCTTGATATTTCAGGATGTATCGTAACCATTGACGCTATGGGATGCCAGAAAAAAATTGCAGAAAAAATCATAGATCAAGGTGGCGACTATGTTTTATCTTTGAAAAAAAACCATAAGAGTCTATACGATGATGTCAATTTGTATTTTCAGGATGCCATAAAAAATGATTTTAAAGATATTTCAAAAAGTTATTCAGAAACAATTGACGGAGATCATGGTCGCATAGAAATAAGGCGTCATTGGGTGGTTTCCGATATAGACTGGTTGGAGGATAAATCCTTATGGAAAGGGCTAAAAAGCATCGGTATGGTTGAAAGAGAACGCCATATAGGAGAGAAAATTTCATGTGAGACCAGTTATTCAGGCTATTGGCAGCTATTTCAAAAAACTTCTTCAAGCATTTGAATTATTTGAGATAAAAAACAGACTTCTTTTATTTTGTAAAACATAGTATGCTTCATCTTCATTAAACTTTAAAGGAGAAAAG
>JADGBC010000098.1 GCA_015231705.1 Desulfamplus sp.
ATTGACCGGAATTATGGATTGTCCTGCACATCTTGTACGCCGTAAGTCATGGTGGTGATAGGCATCAATAACCGGCTGATCGTTCATTGTGGAGTGGATGGTTGTAATAATTCCAGATTCTATCCCTATGGCATCATTTAGCACCTTTAGGACAGGAATGCTGCAATTGGTTGTGCATGAGGCATTGGAGATTATTGTGTGCTCTTTTTTTAATATGTGCTCATTAATTCCAAACACAATTGTGGCATCAACATCCTCTTCGGCAGGCTGTGAAAAGATCACCTTTTTTGCTCCGCTTTTAAGATGTTCCTCTGCCTTTTTCCTTGAAGTGAATGAGCCGGTACACTCAAGAACTACATCAACATCAAGCTCTCTCCATGGAAGATTTTCAATATTTCTCTCATGGCTGAGCCGGATACGGTTATTATTTACATAGAAATCATCACCGCATATTTCAACTTGGCCAGAAAATCTTCCATGAGTTGTATCATATTTTGTAAGATGGGCAATGGTTTTAATGTCTGATAACTCATTGATTCCCACCACTTCAAGATCTCTGTAGTGGTGGGATTCATAAAGTGCACGAAGCACGGATCTTCCTATTCTTCCATATCCATTTATTGCGATTCTATAAGCCATTTGGAGATTCTCTATCTTTGATTGCGAAGCTCGGGTTCATACCCCGCCCCTTGGGGTGTTGTAATGTTTTTAAAGATAGCCCGCCGCTTGCAGCGGGGAGCTTCATTGTTCTTTATGTGAAAGTCTCTTGAGATAGCTGTAATTATAAGACTTTCATTTTTCGTTGTGGCCAAGAGCAATACCTCGCTCCGGCCGTGCCGGTTATTCAAGAAATTCAATTGAATGCAGCCTTTTCAGGTCTTACTATTGTAGGGGTGTAGAGTTGCTGAGTCCTTTAATACTCTCTAATACTTGACAGATTCTGCCAATTTTGGTGAAAAAGACTTTTAGCATATACAAACCCCGGGTGTAAATATATTATCCGTTAGAGGAAAATTCTTGTTTATTATGAAAAATATTGAAAAAAACCGCCTTCTTCAAGGCTTCTCACCGTTTGTAATATTTGGCGTTGTAATGATACTTGTACCTATTTTTGTCTTTATGACCATGGACAACATAAGGGAACAAAACGGCCGGACCATGGAAAAATTGACCGGTAAGGGGATCTTCCTGATACGGGCATTTGAGGCAGGAACCAGAACTGGAATGATGACCATGAGCTGGGGGGTATCCAGGGTTCAAAATCTTCTTACTGAGACTGCTCTTCAGCCTGAAGTTGAGTACATGATGATAACAGACGGTGATGGAATAATCCTTGCTCACAGTGATCCCGAAATAGTTGGGCACAAGTACGAAAATATGCCGGATATTAAAAAGCTTAACTCGGAATCTCTGTTTTGGCACAGAGAGCTTGAATCTGAAAACGGAAAAAAGGTTTTTCAGGTTTTTAAAAAGTTTACACCTGCACATAGACGTTTTGGACCTGGGATAAGAGGAGGGACTCCTCTCAGACCATTGTGCCTGACTGATAAGGATGGTGAAACTGATTGTGGAAAGATGTATGGGGCTGACTCTGATAAAGATGTGGTAAACCCTGAAAAAAGAGCCAGACGAGTTATGGAGATGGACTGGTTCAGAGCTCATTTTTTCTCGGGCCACAAACATATGGGTGTCTCTATAGAAGGTAAGTCTAATCAGATAATCTTTGCAGCACTTGATATGTCAGAGGTTGATATTGCAAAAGCCAAATACCTGCGTCATGTAAGTGCAATGGGGTTTATGTTTTTTGTGCTTGGTTCTACTGGAATTATGGGGATTTTAGCTCTTCAGGGATACCGGTCTGCAAGGACATCTATCTTTGAACTCAAAGGAGAGATTGAACGGAGCAGAAGGCTTGCAGCCGTGGGAAAACTTGCGGCAGGGGTAGCACATGAGATAAGAAATCCATTGAGCTCTATCAAAGGCTTTGCAACCTATTTCAAGGAGAGATACAACGATGTCAAGGATGACAGGGAGGTGGCAGAGATCATGATCCAGGAGGTGGAGCGGCTGAATCGGGCAGTGACTCAGCTCCTTGAATTTGCAAAGCCTCTTCCTGTAATGGCAAAGATGGTAAACATAAACGAGCTCATATCTCACTCTGTCAAGCTGATTGAGCATGATCTGACTCAAAAGGGGATAAAGGTTCAGATTGATAACAGCCTAAAAAGAGATGATATTTTGACTGATCCCGACAGGTTGAATCAGATCCTTTTAAATCTATATCTTAATGCCATGCAGGCAATGGATGAAAACGGCAAATTGGCCATCTTGACCATAAGAGTCTCTGAGGCTGACAAGCGTTTTAATTCTAAATCCTTTAAAAAAAAGAGAGATAATGAGATTAGTGCTGCAAAGAGATTCAGGGGTAGTGAGGCTGGTGATGGAAAAAAAATCAAGGATCATGAAGATGATTTGTGCAATACAATCATGCTGGAGGTCACTGATACCGGCAAAGGAATTGATGAAAAAGATATTGAACATATTTTTGACCCCTATTTCACAAACAGACCAGGAGGTACAGGACTTGGACTTGCCATGGTACACAGGGCAATTGAAGCTCTGGGGGGCGATATAAGCGTTGAAAGCAAGCCTGGCAGAGGAACCAGTTTCTTTATCAGGCTGCCTGCAAATTCTTGAGTTTCGGGTTTAAAATTGTCTGAATTTGGATTCTCTGGATGCTCAGGATTAAATTATGAACAGAAGACTAAACTATTCGTTATGCAAGGTCAATTTGCCATGATGGATTATTCTATGATTTCAATGAAGTTTTATAATGCATGCATGATTGTAAATGGAAGACAAAATGAATGAAAAAAATAAAATCCTTGTGGTGGATGACGATGCCGGCCATAGAACTATGCTTAAAACCTTGATGAGTGGATGGGGCTATGAAATACACCTTGCCGACGACGGAACTTCCGGTGTGGAAAAGGTTCATCAGGAATATTTTGACATTGTTCTGATGGATATGAAGATGCTCAAGATGTCGGGAATGGAGGCTTTGGAAAAGATAACGCAATACAATCCTGCTTTGCCGGTAATTATCATGACAGCATATTCATCAATAGAAACTGCTGTGGATGCTTTGAAAAAAGGTGCGTATGACTATTTGACCAAGCCTCTGGATTTTGACAAGTTAAAGCTGACGATCGCCCATATACTTGAGAACCTCTATCTGAAAAAAGAGAATATTCATCTGAAAAAGCGGCTTGATCAAACTTTTTCCCGCAATGACATTATCGGCAAAAGCAAAGCCATGACAGCACTTTTGAATACTGTTGAACTAGCTGCCCCGTCTGATGCAAATATTCTTGTAACCGGAGGATCGGGTACAGGCAAAGAGCTTATTGCAAGTGCAATCCACTATAACAGCCCCCGAAAAGATATGCCTTTTATAAAGATCAACTGTGCCGCCATAACAGAGACACTCTTAGAGTCAGAGCTGTTCGGACATGAAAGAGGGGCATTTACAGGAGCTGAAAAAAAACGCAAAGGAAGATTTTTGCAGGCTCACGGAGGCAGTATCCTTCTGGATGAGATTGGAGAGATGAGCCTTGCAATGCAGGCAAAACTGCTCAGAGTGCTACAGGAAAAGGAGGTAACTCCGGTTGGAAGTGAAGAAAATATCAAGGTTGATGTTCGTGTCATAGCCTCCACAAATCGAGATCTTAAAAAAATGGCTGAAGATGGTCAATTCAGAGAAGATCTCTATTTTAGACTAAATGTTGTGACACTTGAAATTCCCCCTTTAAGTGCCAGAAGTGAAGATGTGCCATCGCTGGCCCTGCATTTTCTCAAACTCTTTTCAGAAAAAAATCACCGTGATATCAAAGGCTTTACCCCTGAAGCCATGGATCGCATGATACGTTACAACTGGCCTGGAAATGTAAGAGAGCTTATGAACAGCATCGAGCGGGCGGTTGTACTTGCAAGATCAGATTTTCTCTCTGTTGACGATCTTCCTTTTTCAGAACAGGTGATATCAGAACAGCTCTTTTTTGAGGCTGACACAAAAATATCCAGCACAGATGTTCCGCTTGCAGAGATTGAAAGGGTCGCTGTGCTCAGAGCACTTGAGGCTGCCGGAGGAAACCGAAGCGAAACAGCAAGAAGGCTTGGTATCACAAGAAAAACACTTCTTAAAAAGCTCAGGCAGTATGGAGAGGCATGAGAAAAAAATCAGCTTTGCGGCAGAGTTATGCTAAATTTTAAATTAGATGAAAAGGTGTTGAAACACTATGAAAGTAGATGGAAAGGATATGCGGCCTATCTGGTTTGACAGCATATCAAAGACAGTAAAGGTTATTGACCAGAGAATGCTTCCGCACAAACTTGTTGTGGCAGAACTAAAAACTGTGGATGATGTTATTGATGCGATTAAAAAGATGTTTGTAAGAGGTGCTCCTCTTATTGGGGCAACAGGGGCATTTGGAGTCTATAACGCACTTGTGGATCTGCAACAGAAACAGAAGTGTTTGAGCCAGCACAAAAAAAATTCTGATGCCTGTTCCGAAAAAATATCTGATGCAGCGCTCTCTGATAAAGATAGAGCTGATAAAAAAGCCTGTGATGACTATTTAAAGCAGGAGTGTCAGAGGATTAAAGATGCCAGACCCACTGCTGTAAATCTTGCATGGGGTGTAAACAGGGTTTTGGATGTGGCACTCAGATATGAGCAATATGACAAAAAACTCATGGCGGTACTTGAAGAGGCATGCCAAATTGTTGAGGAGGAGGCTGAAAACTGTCGTCTTATTGGTGAGCATGGATGTCATTTGATTGAAGATATAAGCCGAAAAAAAGGAGGTGCTCCGGTCAATATTTTGACCCACTGCAATGCCGGATGGCTTGCTACGGTTGAGTACGGAACGGCAACAGCTCCCATGTACACAGCTTTTGACAGGGGTATTGATATACATGTCTGGGTTGATGAGACCCGCCCTCTTAATCAGGGTGCACGCCTTACAGCCTGGGAACTTGGCAAACACGGTATAAAACACACTGTGATCACGGACAATGCAGGCGGCCACCTGATGCAGCACGGCATGGTTGATATCGTGATTGTGGGGACAGACCGCACAACCAGAACAGGAGATGTTGCAAACAAGATAGGAACCTATCTCAAGGCACTTGCTGCAAATGACAACAGTGTGCCGTTTTACGTTGCCCTTCCATCAAGCACTTTTGACTGGAGCCTGAAAGACGGAGTAAAAGATATCCCGATTGAAGAGCGTGGTCCTGATGAAATTCGTTATGTTCAGGGTATTGACGATCAGGGCAACCTGATATCTGTTCTTGTTCCACCGCAACAGAGCCATGCTGCCAACCATGCGTTTGATGTAACGCCATCAAGGCTTGTTACAGGATTCATAACAGAAAGGGGAATATGTGAGGCTTCGGAGAAGGCCATAATTTCGCTGTTTCCTGAACATGTATAGTTTTTTTTAGATAACCGGTATGGCTGGAGCGGATTATTGATTTTGGCCACAACGAGGAATGAAAATCTCATGATTGCAGCTATTTCAAGAGACTTCACATAACGTCCATCTACTGCTGGGACGCCTCGACAAGCTGTTCCATGTCAATAATGGTTATGATATTACGGTCAACCTCAATAATTTGGTCTGTGGAAAATTTTGCAAATACTCTTGATATGGTCTCCGGAGTTGTACCAAGAAGTCCTGCAAGCTGATTTTTCGAGACTGGCAGAGTGACAACAGGCGGGGCAGTTTTTATGGTTTTTTGATGTAAATGTGTCTGGTTATTATGTTGAGCTGTTCTGCTTCCATGCGGACTCGATTCATTTCTGTTTTTTTGCCCTGCCTGATTGCTCTGCTGTGTTGTCTGACTGATCTTCTGTGTTGTCTGACTGTTTTTTTTCTCCTCTGCTAAAACTATAATATATGAAGCAAGTCGGGCAGGCACCTCTTTAAGGGCAAGATTTTCAACCATTACCGTAAACTGATGCAGCCGCATGGAGAGAACGGCAAGCATGTTCAAGGATAAAGAGGGGTTGTCTGTAAGAAGAGCTATAAAATCTTTTCTGGGAAGAAAAATCAGGTCAGAGTTGCTCAAGGCTATTGCAGATGCGGGAAAATTTTTTCCGATAAACACCGGTACCTCCCCAAACGGTTTTCCAGGGCCATAAATATGGAGAATCTGCTCTTTACCGCCAAACGAAATCTTAAATATCTTTACGTTGCCTGCCTCAATAACATAAAATCCGTTTCCTGGTTCTCCCTCATTAAATATGATCTCCCCCTTTGTACATGCTCTTTTTTGTGCAATTGAGGCAATGGTGTTGAGATACTCATCTTCAAGCCCGTCAAAAAGCGGGGTTCTCTTTAGTGTTTTTAATATCGAATCCACTTTGAAATTTTAACTCCTGATTTTTGTCAAGATTTCATAAAGGTCAGTTTAACTTTCCGGTGTCGAGGTCCGTCAAATTCACAAAAGAAAACAGCCTGCCATGTGCCAAGCATTAACTTTCCATTTTCAATTGGAATAAGCTCGGATGTTCCTACAAGAGTTGTTTTCAGATGAGCAGCAGAGTTACCCTCCATATGCTGATAGTTGTTTTCCCAGGGGATAAGTTTGTCAAGCGTTTTTGAGATGTCTGATCTGACATCAGGATCAGCATTCTCATTGATCGTTATTGCAGCGGTTGTGTGCATGGAATAGAGATGCACAAGACCAGCCATAATGCCAGTCTCCTTGAGTGCGTCCTCTACTTTGCTTGTAATATCAACCATTTCGGTTCTCTTGTCGGTTTTGACATTGATAATCATGATTTTCTCCTGCAAGTTTTTACCAGAGGTATGATGAAAAATATACATGCAACCAGAAAAAGGATGCTGCCAATAAATGTCAAAGCATCCCGATTTTGTACGCTTGACCCAAGAAAGAATATAGCACATAAAACAAATAGCAGCCAACCCACTATATGATATCGTGTCTCTTCTGCTTTGTGACTGTTATGCTCTTCTTTCATTTTATTTAATTTTTCTTCCTTTTGGGATTCAAGTCAAAACAAACTATTTTTTCTATGATCCTCAAACTCCTTATCATGCCGGATGGTGCAAGTATGTTTTCGATGAACTTCAAGGTTCTTTTTATTTCTGATGGTTGGATTTGCTGGCGGAAAGTACCACCATGCAGCACCAACAGCAACTGCAAACAGGGTATAGCCAAGAATAAACACCCATGACGGTGCGTCATAAAACAGAATTTTTTGCAACCAGTGCTCTATGAATCCGGTGTTGTATGTGTCAAGGCCAGCTTTGGATCGAAGCCATCCCTCAAGTGTTGTAAGCGGGCAAACAATCCCCAGCCATGACTCTGCGACAATTGTGGCAATAGCTGAAAAGTGAACAAGGCGAAACCACAGAGCGTTTACCAAGCCCCAACCAAAAATATTGCCGACAATGATGAGAACAAGACCGCTAACAACAAACAGTGCAATCGAAAAGTGCAGGATAAGTACCACATCTGCAAGCAATGTGTAATATGATTCCATAAAAAATCATACAATTCCATCTTCAAAAATGGGCTTGTTGAAAAGTACCCTCTCGGGGCTGAATATTGAAAGGTCAAGCTGATGATCACTTTTTGTAATCAACTCTGTCATGTAACGCCCCACAGCCGGACCTTGCTGCAAACCGTGGCCTGAAAAGCCGTTTGCAAGATAAAAACCTTTAAGTTCAGGCCACTCGCCAAGAATCGCATTTGCATCCAAGGTACTCATGGCATATAGTCCTGCCCACCCTTTTACAAGTTTGAGCGACTCAAATACAGGAGCAAATTCATACAGTTCGCCCCATAAAAGTTCAAATCTCTCCTGATTCCAAGAAAAATCAAAGCCAACAGGATCCTCTTTCATGGATTTGCCGAGCAAAAGAAGGCCACCGGTTTCAGTTCTGAAATAAAAGCCTGATGGCAAAATTGTCAGGGGAAGAGGGTAGGGCACTTTAAATTCAGGCTCAACTGCAAAAACCTGACGCTTTACCGGCTCAACTGGAAGTTTTATACCTGCTGTTGCAGCAACTCTTGCAGCCCACGCACCAGCACAGTTGATAACCTTTGATGAGTTTAAAGTCAGGCCGGAAGCAATCTTCACACCTTGAATAGAGCTTGATGCCTGCTTTATATCCTGAACCACTTCCTTTGTGCCAGCAGTTTTTTCCTTTACACTCTCTATTGTACCTCTATCAGTTATAAGTTCAACCACCTCATCCTGGATAAATTCAGCTCCAAGGGATTTTGCCTTTGCCTTGTATCCCATCAGCACTGAATATGCATCAAAATGGCCATCTTCAGGGCCGAACGTGCCGCCCACAATTCCATCAAGATTGGTGTATATTGGATATCTTTCCTTTATCTTTTCAGGAGACCACCACTCAATGGCACAACCAAGCTCTTTTTGCATGGCAAAAGCTTTGCGGGCAGAAGGCTCTGCAGTTTCATCATAAAGAAAGAGATTTCCTTCCCTTCGGTAGAATATTGCGGGCTTGACACCATCAACTTCCATCTCCTCTTCAAAATTTTCCAGTACCTTGAATGCGTACTGGGAGATCTGTACATTTTCCTTTAGGCTGAATTGAATTCTGGCATTTACCATGGATAGTGCAGTTGATGCCTTTTCATAGCTCAAGTCTCTCTCAACCACAGCCACCTTAATCTTTTTATCTGCTTTCATAAGATGATATGCTGTAGAAGAGCCCATGATTCCGCCGCCAATAATTATAACATCGTAATTTCTGCTGGTCATAATGTCTCCTTTTCAAAAGTTGCTGCAAATGCAAAGCTGTTTATGTGAAAGTCTCTTACGATAGCTGTAATTATAAGACTTTCATGTTTCGTTGTGCCCATCAAGGCATGACTGTTATTAATGATTAAATTGGAATTTGATTAAAAATTTAATTTTATTTAAAATCAAATACCAGTCATATAATTGCCTGTCAAGTTCATACTGATTGCCTGTCAAGTTCATATCTGATATGGTACAGCATCATGCGAGATTGATTATATTGTGGCATGATAATAGTCAAAAATAACAGGATACAACAAGAAATTAAAATGAAAGTGAAATAAAAAATATGCTTGAGATAGGAAGTTTTAATGATTTGATTGTTCAAAGGGAAGTCTCTTTTGGTTTTTATTTAAACCCCAAGGAAGATGAGGTACTTCTTCCCTCAAAATATGTACCCGAAGGGGGATTGAGGCCTGGCGATACAATAAGGGTGTTTGTCTATACAGATTCTGAGGACAGACCCATTGCAACCACGTTGACACCTACAGCGGTTGTTGGGGATTTCGCATTTCTTGAGGTAAAGGATAGTGCCTCTTTTGGTGCATTTTTAGAGTGGGGGTTGGAAAAAGATCTGCTTATTCCGGCAAATGAGATGACAACTCCATTTAAAAAAGGGGAAAAACATGTAGTCAAGGTCTGTTTTGACAAGGATAGCGGACGAGTTTATGCTACAGCAAAAATTGATCTTAATTGCAGCAAATACATGGCAGGGATTGAGGAGGACATGGCAGTTGATCTTTTGATCTATGGCGTAAGTGATCTTGGCTATAAGGCTGTAATCAATAACACCCATTGTGGTATGCTATACAAAAACGAAACTTTTAAGACTCTTGCTGTGGGAGATAAAACAAGGGGATACATCCATAAAATAAGAGAAGATGGTAAAATTGATCTGAGACTCAAAAAGCCAGGTTACGCTTCTGTTGAAGATTCAACTATCAGAATCCTTGAAGTTCTGCAAAAAAAGGGGGGTTTTGTAGCGTGCCATGATAAAAGCTCTCCAAATCTTATCAAACAACTGTTTGGCATGAGTAAAAAAGAGTTTAAACGCTCCGTCGGTGCTCTCTATAAGGAGAGAAAGATTGATATTAGCGATAAGGGGCTTCTACTTAAAACGGAATAATGATCTGACCCTGACAAATTTTACGAAGTAGAAGCCCTTGATTCCCTCTTAACATACATGGCGGTTCTCCGCCACAATAGAAGAAATGAAAGTCTTCATAAAAACAGATCCTTACAGAGACTTTCATACAAATCCTAAAAAGTCAATTTGCCAAATACCTATTCAATACAGTAAGTGAGTATTACGCTTCAAAATACTAATTGCAGACTTTTTTATGATATGATCAACCCTGCGTCTCCTCAAGTATAAGTGCTGCAAGCCCTTCAAATTTTCCAAGATGAGGTGTTACACTAAAAGAGATGTCAGGATATTTCTCTTCAGCTTTTTTGAGTAGATCCGGAATATCTTCGGAAACGTGGCTGCCTGCCGAGATAAAATAGGGAAGAATCACTATCTCCAGACTTTTTGTCCCACCCTTAACTATCTTGTTTGTCTGCTTGTCTGAATTGAAGTCAATCTCTTCTTGTATAATTTTGTCAACTACCTGATAAAAATCAGGCTCACAGAACTGCATAAATGCTGGCCTTATGATCTCAAACTGCCCCTGCTCCCTGGCACTGTTCTCGAGTATATGTGCCATATCGGTAACTTCCTGTGCAGATTCTTTTCTTCTGCTGCCATGTGCCAGTAAAATTAATACTCGCATGAGATATTTTGTTCCTCCTTAGTTATAGTTATATTCTTGATCGGAAATTTAATCCTAACAGTAATTGGATTTTCACCTAAACGCTCATGGCCGGATTCAGTCACCCCCGAGTATGAAAACAAGATCTGTTTTTACGGTAAATGCACAATTACACCCAATAGCAATTGTAATGAAACTGATTATTTTTGTTTTATGAAGTGTTTTATAGGTATAAAAGTTGTACGCTATATGAGTTGTGCACCCAATACAGTTGCCACAACCCTGTTTCTGCCTTGCTGTTTTGCCATGTAAAGATTCCTGTCCGCCTGCTCCAGAACTGACTCTGGAGATATCAAGGAGGTCACTCCTGGTTCTGGATGAAAAGTAATAATTCCAACACTTATAGATACAGAATCGGATACCTTTGAATAGAGGTGTGGAATATTGAGAGCCAGCACAGCTATACGGGTACGTTCAGCAACGTTTTGGGCTGCATCAGGATCAGTTTCCGGCAGAATAATTACAAACTCCTCTCCGCCATAGCGGGCAACCATGTCAGCCGGGCGTTTTAGAGCTTGTTCCAAAGCACCTGCGATGCTATGAAGTGTTCTATCACCCATGGCATGGCCATAGTGGTCGTTATATTGTTTGAAAAAATCAACGTCAAGCATCCCTATGGATAATGGAGTGCCATTACGGGTTGCTCTTGCGAACTCTTTATGGAATACTTCATCGAACCTGCGTCTGTTAGAAATTTCAGTAAGAGCGTCAAGATACGCTAATTTATCTAGAAGTTTATGCTGATGAACAAATCGCAGATGGTTGTGTATCCTCATTTTAACGATCGGAGGAGAAAATGGCTTTGTGATATAGTCAACAGCTCCAAGTTTTAAACCATGCTCTTCATCTTCAACAGAGTTAAGGGCAGTCACAAAAATCACGGGTATCTCTTTGGTAAGATCATGTTCTTTCAGTTGTTTTATGACCTCATAGCCACCCATTTCGGGCATGATAACATCCAGCAGAATCAGATCAGGAGGTGGAGGTTGAAGCGAAAATTTCAATGCCTGCTCTCCATTTCTTGCAAGAACCAGAGAATAGTCCTCTTTTAGAAGATCAACCAGAATTTTTATGTTTATCTTCTCATCATCAACAATCAGAATGCGGGCTTTATTTTTATTAGGGCTGTTCATCTGTTATTGTGTCTGTGGTTTTATATTGTGTCATGTTTTTGTTTAAGGAACTCATTTGAGTGTACATCTTTTGAAAATTCAACAATATCCAATAAAGATCTAATGAAGAATAGGAAAATATTTTTATCCTGTTACTTATTTCATTTGTGCCAGAATCTTTTCTATCATATTTCCTGCCTGCTCATACTCAATGTCGTCAATAAACTCTGCAATAGAGCTCAACTCACTGCTATAGCCATATGCTTGCAGTATGGCTTCAATTTCAGGCAGCATCTCTGATGCTCTGGCTTCTCCGCTGTGCAGCAACGAGATGAATTCACCGAGCAGATGACAGTCAGAGACTCTGTTTTTATCCCCGCCCCTATTTTTCTCTTCGTCTATAGCTTGATCTTGGTCTGTTGTCTTGTATTCATGTAGTTTTTGGTGTGCATCTGGTTTTTGGTGTTCTATTTTTTTTTCAGATAGATCTGGTGGAAGAGAATCAAGAGAAGCTATAATCTGTTCTATGTTTTTTGCAAGAGATTCAATAAGCATACCTGGTTCAGAAAACTGGTGTTGAGCTGCAAATGCCTCTTTTTCAACTGTATTATTCACTCTAAGAAAATCTTCCAGATCTGCAGCACTTTTAAAAAGAGCATCTGCACCCATGTAGCCTGCAATTCCCTTTATGGTATGTGCTTTTGTCTTTATATCGTTTAAATTACCCTCTTTGAAAAGAGTTCTGATGTTACCAGGTTCCTGGGCATAATTTTTCTTAAAATCGTTTAATATGTTTACCAGCATGGCAGGCTTGTTGTTAAGCCTCTTGATTGCGGTTTCATGGTCTATACCTTCAACA
>JADGBC010000099.1 GCA_015231705.1 Desulfamplus sp.
AACGATTCAAGGCACTTTTCCCCTGTGCCAAAATCAGTGTAATGCCAAACATGAAATTTGACACCATATCAGTTGCCGGAAGGGATTTGCATGGTACCCCAGTATCTTTACCGTTTCTGATTTCTTCAATTTGCAGACCCTTATCTATACTTGCATCTGTACGCGAAGAGGAGGAGTCTGATGTTCTTGTAATTCTTGACCAGATTCTTTCAAGGTTTCCTGAGCAGGTGGTAGGACTTTTTCCAAGACACATGCACAGAATTGAGTTCTGGAAAAAAACGCTTGCAAAAACAGGCCGCAGATGGATGCTCAGGTCAGAAATAGCAAAGCCGCTCTCTTCCGGAACTGTTATTCTATGGGACACATTTGGAGAGCTAAAAAGTGCGTATGCTCTTGCTACGGTTGCATTTGTTGGAGGAAGCCTTAAACCTTTAGGAGGACATAATTTTATAGAGCCCATAGCTTCAGGAGTAGCAACGGTCATAGGCCCGTTTGTTGATGATTTTGCCTGGGTGGGAGAAGAGATATTTAGCAATAAAGTGGTCAGAAGAGCAGCCAACAGAGATGAAGTGGTTGAGTTTATTGTCTCGACTCTTAAAAATCCTCCGGACAGAAAAGAGGTTGTTGAAAAAGGACTTGTGTATCTTCGAGCAAGTCAGGGAGGTACTGCAATGGCATGCAATATGATAAGGGGTTTGATGCAAAAGATAGTTAATATTGTCTGAATCAGGATTTTCAGGATAAAAAGATGAAGAGGATAAAGCTATTCTGACTTTTCTGGTTATCCTGATTCAGACAAATACCGGGAAGTTAAATCAACCAACCTTCCGAAAAACGAATAAGGTGTCGAGTGTGAGTTATGAAACATAATATTTTATAATACATGGATCTATGAACATGGCATATTGTAATAATAAACAGGTGATACGCAAAAGGGCTGGAGAGCATCAGCGTTATGCGTCAGGATTTAAATACCAGCAGGATTCTAAATATTTTGCACAGATAGCGGAGAACTTGAGTGAAGAAGGTCTCAGCGAACTTGAGGGGCTGGGTGCCAGGGATATTGAGCCTGCCCACAGCGGAATATATTTCAGTGCTGAAAAATCAGTCTTTTACAGAATTAATTACATGTCCAGGCTCATATCAAGAGTGCTTGCCCCTCTCGAATCTTTCCCATGCAGTGACAGTGATATTCTGTACAAAAATGCAAAAAAAATAAAATGGGAACTTCTTATATCCCGCAAAACCACTTTTTCTATAGTCTCCAATGTGTCAGACAGTGTTATTGACCACTCTCAGTTTGCCGCTCTTCGTCTTAAAGATGCCATTGCAGACTATTTTAAGGAGAGAACCGGCAAACGCCCCAATGTGGACACTATAAAACCTGATATAATAATAAATTTGCATATAAGAAACGATATTGCAGATATAAGCGTGGATGCATCAGGGGGAGCTCTTCACAAGAGGGGCTACAGGGAGGAGTCTGTTACAGCACCTATGCAGGAGACTGTGGCTGCTGCCATTATAAGGTTTTCTCAATGGGATGGTTCAGTTCCTCTATATGATCCCATGTGCGGCTCCGGCACTTTACTGTGTGAAGCCTTGATGCGACAGTGCAATATTCCGGCAGCTATTTTCAGAGAAAAATTTGGTTTCCAGATGCTGCCTGATTACAATCCTGAGTTATGGGATCAGGTGAAAAAAGATGCTGACGCTTCAATTATAGAGATTGCCCCCGGCATTATTTCGGGCAGTGACATATCAAAGGATTCTGTAAGTGCTGCAAAAACTAATCTTATGGGGCTGCATTTTGGCAGCAATGTGACAGTCAAACAGATGGATTTTAACGATATCCAATCTATCGAGAACAGCGTCATTGTTGCAAATCCTCCATATGGAATACGCATTGGAAAGGATCAGGATTTAAATGTTTTTCATAAGAATCTTGGAGATTTTCTAAAGCAGAAATGTCAGGGTTCCACTGCATTTATCTATTTTGGAGAGCCTGAATATATCAAACATATGGGACTTAGAGCATCATGGAAAAAGCCGATTAAAGCTGGTGGGCTGGATGGCCGGCTTGTTAAGTATGAGATGTATTAGCCTTGGAACGATGATCCTTGAAAAAATTTAACCTGCCAAACATTCATGGCCTTTGCGTGGCCACACTGAATCATGAAGACCGGAATGCATTTGTATGGTAAAATATAGTGGCAATATCCATGTAATCCACAAGGCGGGAAAGGTGCTTGTCTCCCCCTGGCAGGTAATTGAAAATGGCTGCATATATGTTGAAAAGGATATTATTATTGATGTCTGTTCAAGCAGCTCTGATAGTGTATCAGAAATTTTTACGGACTCTGAATCAAACTTTTCTGTAAAGAACACTCCTGTAAAGATAATTGATCACGGCCCTGGAATACTGATGCCGGCTCTTGTAAATGCTCACACTCATTTTGAGCTTTCTGCCATGAAGGGCAAGATCCCTTTTGATAGGGGATTCAACGGCTGGGTAAGAGAACTTCTTGAACAGCGTGAAGCGTGTGGAATTGATATCCTCCGGCAGGAGGCCAGAAAAGCAATTGAGGCCGCTTTAGCAAGCGGCACTTCTTTTTTTGGTGAAGTTTCGACCCTTGGCATTACAGAGGATATTTTTGCAGATTCAGATATAAGGGGTGTCTGGTTCCAGGAGTGTCTGGGAACACAAGTACCATTCAATGCTTCACGGCTTCATTCTTACCGGAATAGTTCTCAACAGAATAATTCTCACCAGCTTCTTTCTCCTGCCTCACCTGAAATTCTTTCAAGTTCTATTTCAATGGTAGATCATGCATCTGAACCCCTCTCAAATTCTTTCTCAATGGCAGGTCATGCTCCGCATACCACATCACCGGAGATTCTAAGACGATTAAAAGCTCAGACAAAAGAGGCAGAGATTCCGTTTTCCATACATGTGGCAGAATCTTGCGACGAGACAGAGTTCATTACGACAACCAATACTTCTGCTCCAGCAGCCGGTATGCATGATATAGATGAAAACTGCAGACAGGGCAACTGGGCACAATTTTTAAGGGAGAGGGGGATTAATTTTTCATCATGGCCTGTTCCTTCCAGATCTTCTGTTCAGTACCTTTATGATATGGGAATTCTTGACCCTCTTACTCTTGCCGTCCATCTATTAGATGTGGATATTGAAGATATTGAGATTATAGCAAAAACAGGTGCAAAACCTGTGCTTTGCCCGAGAAGCAACTATAATCTTCACAAGAGGTTACCGAATATCCCCCTGTTTTTAAAATATGGTCTAAAGCCAGCCCTGGGTACTGACAGTCTTGCCAGTACAGATACTTTAAACATGTTTGATGAGATGGCATTTGTAGCCGCACATTTTCCTCAGATTAACCCCTGTGATATTCTTGCAATGGCGACTGTCAATGGTGCTGATGCTTTAGGGTATGGCAAAATAGTGGGTACTCTGGAAAAAGGTAAGCAGGCTGACTTTCTCTATATTCCATTAATAAAATCTGGTTCTTATATTGAGGATTTAATAATGGGTATTATCTCGGTCGGCATTACAAATGACTTGAATAATTGAGCTATATGAGCAGAAAATAGATAATGAACACGATACGAGAAGAGATAGGCATCAGAAAAGATAAATTTAACATTGAAAGGAAGCTTCTTGTAGGTAAAATTGACTATATCAATGCTTCTCCGGTCTATTATGGACTGGATCATGGTCTTGTTCCTGACTGGATTGATATGGTGGAGGGCCCTCCGGCTGTTTTAAATGCCATGATACAGAACTTGCAGCTTGATATCAGTCCTGTCTCTTCCGCATTCTATGGGATGAACTACAAGGATCTGCTCATTCTTCCCGATCTATCCATATCTTGTCATGACGAAGTTCTGAGCGTGGTTCTTATGTCAGATTTTCCAATAGAGGAGCTTGATGGAAAAACGGTTGTATTGACTCAGGATTCAGCTACTTCATCTGCTCTTGTCAGGCTTATATCTGCCAGAAAGAAAATATTTCCAAGGTTTATTACAAAAAGATTAAGAGCACTTAGCGATGTGCCGTACCAAGCCCATGCTGCGATGGTTATAGGAGACGCAGCCATGACTCAACCTTGGGAAGATCGTTTTAGATATCGAATGGATCTTGGAAAATTGTGGCATGACAGCACTGGAATGCCGTTTGTGTTTGCTCTGTGGGTTGTAAGAAAAGAGTGTGCCCGTAAACGATATGATGAGGTTAAAAAGGCTCTTGATCTCTTCTATCGTTCACGAAGGGATGGATATTGCAATATTGATAGGGTTATTGCATCTGGAGCTCAAAGGCTTGGTCTGAAGAGTTCTTATGTGCGTCGATATTTCGAACTGTTACATTGTGATCTGGATAGTCTCAAGATAAAAGCACTTGATTACTTTTTCCTGTCTCTTTATGAAAATGGTCTATTACCTGAAAAAGTTGATGTAACGTTTTTTTGAGTCAATAGAATTGCTTTTTTAACATGCAAAAAGCGGCTTGTTACTTGGCTTTATGATACCCTCATCTTCTGCCTTCTGAAAAAACATGCGTATGGCAGCCTCTCCCTCTTCTCCTATATCCTTTGAAAAATCATTAACATAAAGATTGATATGCTGTTCAATTACATGATCGTCGAGCTCTTGAGCATGTTTTTTTATATAATCACGGCTTGCATATGGATTGTCAAAGGCATATTGAATGCTCTGTCCGATCAAATTTTGAATCATGAACGCAATCTCTTCTGCTTCATGATAGATATCTCTTTTGATGGCAATGCAGCCAAGCGGAATGGGAAGAGATGTGTTTGTCTCCCACCATGCACCAAGATCAACCAGACATTCAAGTCCCATATTCTGGTATATAAATCTGCCCTCATGTATGATCACGCCAAAATCAGTAATTCCGCTGCCAACCGCAGGCATGATGTTTTCAAAAGGCATAGGCACAATAACAAGCTTAATTTCCGGAAAGCTGTTTTTAATAAACATACTAAACAGAACAGAGGCAGTTGTCCCTGTACCAGGAACAGCAACTTTTATATTGTTTTTCATGATTTTTCCAGGCAGGGAGACCACAAGAGGGCCACACCCCCTTCCAAGAGCGGCACCTGTTTTGAGCAGTGAATAGTTATCTCTTATAGCCCCAAATGTGGCAAAGGATAGTTTGGTTATGTCAAAGAACTTGTTTGTGGCATGCTGATTCAAAGTCTCAACATCTGCCATTGTGATTTTGAAATCAAAACCATGAGATTGTATTAATCTGTGAGTAAGAGCATGAAAAATAAAGGTATCATTAGGGCAACTTGAGTACGCAAGGGTAAAGCTGTTCATAAAAGTCTCCAGGGAAATTTCTGTCCCCCTTAACGGTTGGTTTTTGTGATCTCGACTCGTTAGTTCGTTCATAATTTGTTTTGTATTAAAAAATCACCAGAAAAGCATTATCGTTTTTCTCACCATTGCATTCAGAGCCTCTAAGGAGAATTATTTTTGAATGAGAGGTTGCCATCTGCAAGTACACCGCATTGAACAATGGTATTGTCTGTATAGACGGACATATAGATAATTTTGATATCTGGTTGATTTTAGAGAATATTTTCTACCAGCGATAATATCGATCATTCCAGGCATGATAACATCTGTAATTAAAAGGTCAAGTCCAGTGTTTTCTCAAAAGATCAGGCTAACCTAAGCAGATAAGTCTGGTACCTATAAACGGCACGGCCGGAGCGGTATATTGGCTCCTGGCCACAACTAGGAATGAAAGTCACATAAGTACATCTATTTAAAGCGACTTTCACATGAAATCTACATGGCAAATAGACCTGCCATGGATGTTTAAAGCAAACTCCCACCTGCTTTAATTCTATATGAGCATAAATTCTTGAACCAAAAATTTCTCTTGAAAAGATGGAGCGGTTAAAGTATATAAATAAATTCCGGCTGTGCTGTATTGGAGTCTCCTTGTATGGATATTCTGACCGGTCGCCGCGTAACAGAAGGTCGTGAACCTCGTCAGGTCCGGAAGGAAGCAGCGATAAGTGATATCATCTGTGTCGTGGATCGATCCCGGTTATGTAATATTCTGATACTCTTGCAGTCAGCCGGTTTTTTATTCCCCCCCTAAAAAACTGCCATAGACAGATACTGCTGATAGCAGTGTTCCCTCATGTAATCAGGTGAATAATCTTGCTCAGAAAATAGATAGATTTTGCCCATCCGTAATTCTTCTGAAAAGGAAGATGAAGTTTTTATTGTAAATTGAAGATGCATTTTTATTGTAAATTTGCAAGTTATGCCTCTTTTTGTTATTTGTCTGCCATCGATTACCCCTTTCAAGGTTACCACTCTTGTTGTTATTTATTTATAATACTTAGCATGCCTATAATCATTTATGGTTTTATCTCTCTGACATCTTTAAGTGTTAGCCTATGTTTTTAAGGTTGTTATCCTCTGTTATGCCTCTTTTTTGTGCTTGACATGACATTAAACGGTCTTATTTTCTGTCCAAAAAATTAATCTTAATGTTTTATGCAAAATTTAAAAGAGTTAGACAATATATTCGGACTTGGGAGAGACAATTGGCTAAAAAGAATAAATCTATGAAACAAAATGAATCTCAGGACATATTGACAGGTAGTAGTGATGCGTCACAAGAGATGAATACCTCATCAGACTCCACCATATCAGAAGGTATTGGTACTGCATCAGAAGCATCTGACAATGTTAAAGAATGTGGCTCTGGAGAATCTCCCTGCACACCAGAGAAAACAGCATCTGAACCTACAGTTGAACAGCTTCAGGCAGCTCTTTCTACAGAAAGAGATCGTGTTCTAAGACTTTCCGCAGAGTTTGAAAATTACAAAAAGAGATCTTCCCGCGAAATGGCAGATTTCAGAAAGTTTGCCAATGAGATGGTGTTGAAGCAGCTTCTGACAGTAGTTGATAACCTGGAACGAGCTATAGCCTCTGCCGCTCAAAATGACGTTAATTTCAAAGCACAGGCACAAACCGGGGTTAAACAAAATTCAGATGGTCAAGATAGCTGTATTGTTCAGGGTGTGGAGATGACTTACAAAGATATCATAAAGCTCTTTGAAGCCTTTAACGTAAAACCGGTTGAGGCTCAGGGCAAACCCTTTGATCCTGTGTTTCATCAGGCAATAAATCATCAGGAATCTGATCAATATCCTGATAACACAGTTATTGCCGAACTTCAGAAAGGGTATCTTTTGCATGACAGACTTCTTAGACCGTCAATGGTTGTGGTTTCAAAGGCTGTGTCAAAAAATGAAGCAATATCAAATAATGAATGAATTATTATTAAATATATAAAAATATACTGGAGGAAAATAACATGGGCAAGATAATAGGTATTGATCTGGGAACGACAAACTCTTGTGTGGCAGTTATGGACGGCGGTGAGCCAAAGGTTATAACTAATGCGGAAGGTGGACGGACAACTCCTTCAGTTGTAGCTCTTACCGAGGGTGGAGATCGCCTGGTTGGTCAGACTGCAAAACGACAGGCTATAACTAATCCTGAAAATACGGTTTTTGGTGTAAAAAGGCTTGTTGGAAGAAAGTACAACTCAAAAGAGATCCAGTCAGATATAAAGGTGCTGCCATTTAAAATTGAGCCCGCTTCTAATGGGGATACACGTATCAACCTTCGTGGAAAACAGCACAGCCCTGCTGAAATATCCTCTTTTATTCTGGCCAATATCAAAAAAACTGCTGAAGACTATCTTGGAGAGCCGGTTACAGAGGCTGTTATCACAGTTCCTGCCTATTTCAATGACAGTCAGCGTCAGGCAACCAAAGATGCCGGTAAAATAGCCGGCCTTGATGTTAAACGTATTATCAATGAGCCAACGGCCGCATCCCTTGCATATGGTCTGGATAAAAAAGGTGATGAGAAGATAGCTGTATTTGACCTTGGTGGAGGTACTTTTGACGTATCCATTCTTGAGATAGGAGACGGAGTTTTTGAGGTAAAATCGACCAATGGTGATACGCATCTTGGAGGCGAGGATTTTGATTTGAGAGTTATTGATTTCCTTGCGGATGAGTTTAGGAAAGATCAGGGTATTGATGTAAGAAAAGATAAAATGGCACTTCAGCGATTAAAAGAGGCTGCTGAAAAGGCAAAAATGGAGCTTTCAACTGCTGTAGAAACAGATATTAACCTTCCATTTATCACAGCAGATGCAAGTGGACCCAAACATCTAAATATCAAATTGAGCCGCGCAAAACTTGAATCACTTGTGGCAGACCTTTTAGATAATCTGACCAGACCATGCCAGATAGCACTGAAAGATGCGGGTCTTACTGCAAATGAAATTAATGAGGTAGTTCTTGTCGGCGGTATGACGCGTATGCCTGCTGTACAAGATAGAGTGGAGAAGATATTTGGGAAAAAACCCCATAAAGGTGTAAATCCTGATGAGGTTGTTGCTATGGGTGCAGCCATTCAGGCAGGAGTTCTTCAAGGTGATGTAAATGACGTTCTGCTGCTTGATGTAACCCCGCTATCCCTTGGTATTGAAACGCTTGGTGGTGTTATGACAAAGCTCATAGAAAAAAATACCACCATCCCAACCAAGAAGAGCCAGGTGTTCTCAACTGCTGCTGACAATCAACCTGCGGTATCAATACACGTCCTACAAGGAGAGCGCGAGATGGCTGCTGGTAACAAGACTCTCGGACAGTTTGAGCTGGCTGAGATCCCGCCTGCTCCCCGCGGTATTCCTCAGATTGAAGTAACTTTTGATATTGATGCCAATGGTATTGTTCATGTTTCCGCTAAAGACAAAGCTACAGGAAAAGAACAGTCTATTCACATCACTGCTGCAAGCGGTCTTTCTGAAGAAGAGATCAAGAAAATGGTGCGTGATGCTGAACTTCACGCTGATGAGGATCGTAAAAAGAGAGAACTTGTGGATGCAAAGAATTCAGCAGAATCTCTTATAAATCAGAGTGAAAAGACTCTTAAAGAACACGGAGAGAAGGTTGATGATACCACCAAAAACAAGATTGAAGATGCTCTGGCAGAACTCAAACGTGCAAAAGATGGGGATGATGCTGATGCTATAAAGCAGAAGATTGAAGCTTTAACTCAGGTATCACACAAGCTTGCAGAGGCAATGTATCAGCAGGCTGCACAGGATTCTGGTGATCAGGCTGGTGGTCATGCTGGTGCCCAATCCTCAAGTGGAAGCAAAGATGATGATGTAGTCGATGCTGATTTTGAAGAGGTAAATAAAAAATAGTACAAAAATAGCTTGAATTTGCCTATCCACGTGCAAATGATGTGGTTTCAAAACTGAATAAAATAAATCCCTCTTGAAATATAATCCCGCTGTGTTCTATATTGCACAGTGGGATTTTTTTTGAGATAAAGCTTGAGAATATGAATCATCATAACCTGAAGGATAAGAACAGCAACCGTAGAGATATAAATAGATCAATAGACCCGTATCACGGGATGCCAGGACAACAAATATGATTATCACAGAAATTTTAGCCAGAAACAGCCGGATTTACAAAAATGAAATTGCCTTGATTGAAAGATCTCCAGGAGAAAACCTGAGACGAGAAATAACCTGGGAGCAATTTTATATGTCTGCCAACAGATTCTCCAACGCTCTTTGGGCAGCAGGTATCAGAAAAGGGGATCGTGTTGTCCAGCTTATGACCAACTGTCTTGAGTGGCTTCCCATATACTTTGGAATTCTAAATACAGGGGCATGGGCTGTCCCTTTAAACTTCAGATTTGAATCTGATAAGATACTTTTGTGTACCGAGGTTGCCGAGGCAAAGATTTTTATTTTTGGAGAGGAGTTTATCGAACGGCTTTCAGGTATCAGAGCTATTCTTGAAACAACTGTACACACCTGGATTTTTACAGGAGATCCAAAGCTCTGTCCTGGGTACGCGGTGCCGTATGATATTTTTATCCAGGAAAGTTCAGGATATGTTGTTCCGGATGTTGAGATAAATATTGAGGATGATGCTGCCCTATACTTTACGTCAGGCACTACCGGAACTCCCAAAGCTGTGCTTTTAACTCACCGGAATCTTGAACATGCCTGCTATGTAGAGAATAATCACCATGGTCAAAAACATGACGATGTGTTCCTCTGTATACCGCCTTTGTATCACACAGGTGCCAAGATGCACTGGATGGGCAGCTTTATTGTTGGCGGCAAGGCAGTTATTCTCAAAGGTGTTAAACCTCAGTGGATACTGGAGGCTGTTTCTGAGGAAAAAATTACTATTGTCTGGTTACTTGTCCCATGGGCACATGATATTCTTATTGCCATAGAGAACAGCAAGGTGGTTCTTGCAGATTATGATCTTGAACAGTGGAGACTTCTTCACATCGGAGCACAGCCGGTACCGCCAAGCCTGATAAGAGAGTGGAAACAATATTTTCCAAGTCATGACTATGACACCAACTATGGTTTGACTGAGTCTACAGGGCCTGGATGTGTTCACCTTGGTATTGAAAATAGCCATAAAGTTGGAGCAATCGGGGTGCCTGGTTTTGACTGGGAGTGTAAAGTTGTTGATGGTGAGGGTAATGATCTGCCCCCAGGGGAAAGTGGTGAGCTGCTTGTAAGAGGTCCTGGGATGATGAAATCATACTATAAAAATCCTGAAGCAACGAACAAAACTCTTGTCAATGGTTGGTTATATACCGGTGACATTGCACGATATGACAAAGATGGCTTTATTTGGCTGGTTGACAGAAAAAAAGATGTGATTATCTGTGGCGGAGAGAATATATTTCCTGTAGAGATTGAGCATTTTTTCATGCAGTACCCTAAAATCCAGGATATTGCTGTGATCGGTATTCCTGATGAGCGCCTTGGAGAAATTCCAGCGGGGATTATATGTGCAAAACCTGGCATGACCCTGACAAAAATGGAGATCAATGAGTTTGGATATGGACTTCCACGCTACAAGCGTCTGAGAAAAATAATCTTTGCAGATGTTCCAAGGAATGCTACAGGCAAGATCGAGAAGCCAAAACTTAGAAGGCTTTACGCAAGAGACAGCAGAAAAGATATTGATAAATTGCTCAGATAGTTGTTAAAGACTGGTACTTTAGCTCAGGGCAGGATAACAAGATTTTTTTGGAAATCTATATAACGGCCATGCCTTGGAGGCACAACGAAGAATGAAAGTCACATGAACACAGAGAGTTAAAGCTACTTTCACATAAAAAAACGGAAAATTTTTTGTACAATCGATTAACATATTAATATTGGAGTATAATAAATGAACACCTGTATAAAAACAGATGTAAAATTTTCTTCTATTGTTTCTATTGCTGTTGCCAAGACAGCAGTTGTTTTGATTACACTCTTTATGGCAATGTTTGTTGCGAACATTGGTGCGGTTTATGCCGCTGATAGTTCAGATTCGGAAAAAGAGAGGATACTTACAGGTATTGAGCAGCGTTATGCCGGTAAAGAGTTCTCAGCCTCTTATGAACAGACATCTATTCTAAAAGCTCTTGAGGTGAACGAGACAGCTTCCGGCAGAGTTTTTTTCAGACATCCTGGTAAAATGAGGTGGGAATACAGTGAACCGGAAGTCCATCAAATCATAACAGATGGTATAAATCTGTGGATTTACAAACCTGATGAAAAACAGGTTACCAAAGGCAGTGCGGCACAGTTTTTTAAAGAGGGTGCTGGTGGTGCATTTCTATCTGACATATCAACGGTAAGAAAAAATTACAATATCACTATAAACAGTTCAGATACTTCTATTATTGAGATGAACCTGATTCCAAAAAAGAAAAATCAGGATATCTCATCTATAACCATGACAGTTGCAAAGAATAACTATGACATAAAAAAGGTAGTCACATTTAATGGATATGGGGATGCAACAGAGCTGCTTTTTAGTAATATCAACTTCACTGACCTTGATGATTCTCTTTTTGAGTTCTCTATTCCTGACGGTGTGGATATTATCTATATGGATTAATGTGTCTATTGGCAATAGATATCAGATTTACTTGCCAAACTGGCAGGAGATATGGTCACGATGATCTGTTTTTTCCTGCATAAACTTATATAAAAGGAGAATATATCATGACAGAAACAACACCGAAGCATTGTCCAGGATTTCAGAATTTCAGAAGTTTAAAATCATTTATGTGCAAATGTCCAGGTTGCGGGCAGGAAAAAGAGGTTTTTTCAGATGAGTTTGACAGACCGCATAAGTGCAGCGGATGTGGCAAAAATATCGATTTTACTCAGTGTACACTGGAAGGTAGTGCATAATGCGTTTTATTAATTGTCCATTCAAAATTTCATGAAAAAGTCTTCCCGAAATGATTTAAATCAAAACAACACCTTGCTATCATTTACAGGCAAATCTCCATCTGTCTGAATCAGGATGGCCAGGATTTACAGGATGGACAAGATGTTTATCCTGTAAATCCTTTCATCCTGAATATCCTGATTCAGACTGTGTTG
>JADGBC010000009.1 GCA_015231705.1 Desulfamplus sp.
CATGACATTTTTTTTACTTCAGATTCTGTTATCTGTCGAATCTTGTCAATGTTTGATTCAAAAGCTTGCCTCATTTCAGGTTTAATGAGTTCAATGGAAATCTTGAGTGTAATATAATTAATAGATTGACCTTCCTGCATTCTTATTTTTACAAACTGTTCCAAATCCACAATATCAGGAAAATCGGGCTCCGGAGGTGGTTGCTGATCCTTGACATCCTTATTGGCGGCACCTTCAGTTTTAGTTGGGTCTGCTATATCTGTCGCACTTTCTCTTAAAAGAAAGTACCATCCGGCAAAGGCGGCACCGCCAATTATCAGAAGAATAAGCAGAAATATAATCATAAACTTCAAGCTGAAGATTTTTTTGAAAAATGATCTCTTTTCAGGCTCTGACTCTCCTGACTCCTTCTCTTCAGGTTCAGACGCTGTTTTTTTTATCTTTAGTAGAATTTTTATCTTTTTTTTTAAACATAAGGCTTAGGAATTACCTCTTCATGCCAATCACGGTATTCATCATGTCATCCACTGTTGTAATGGTTTTTGAATTTGCCTGAAAACCCCTTTGGGTTGTTATCATATTGACAAACTCTTCAGAGATATCAACATTGGACATCTCAAGAGAGTTGGGGCTAAGGGTTCCAAGTCCGTTTTCGCCTGGCCTGTTGGTAATAGCGGCACCGCTGTCCCGAGTCTCACGGAAAAGGTTTCCTCCAACACTGAAAAGTCCGTTATTATTCAGAAATTTTGCAAGTCCTACACGAAACAGTGGAATAAGCTCTCCATTGGAATACTGTCCCGTAATGGTGCCGTCAATTGAAATATCAACACCTTCAAGACTTCCTGCTGCGTAGCCGTCAGCATCCTGATATACAGTGGTTGATGCCTTTGCAAACTGGGTAGTTGACATGGCATCTTTTGTAAAAGATTGATTAAGATATTGGGTTCCCATATCAAGCTTAATCATGGATTCTGTTACCCCGAACTCTCCACCAAGAAAATCTGTCTTGAAATTAAAATATCCTGTCTCTTCAAGTTCTGATTTATCAATTTTTGTCCATGCGTTTGACCCGTCAAGGCTAAAAGAGATGCTGCTTGGATTGATTAAAGAGTCCTTAAAGCTGAAAACTATGTCATCAGTGTCGTTATTTCCTTTTATATCAAGATTTACGAGTGCTTTGGTTTTATCTCCAGAAAGAGTTGCATTAGGATAAAGCAAATCAGGAGCAGTACCGGCAACAGTAGCAGGCACTGCCTGGGTAAAGAGTGTAGATGGAGCCACCGGAGGCGTGAGAGCAGGTGTATATGTAATAACACCAGGTATATAAGGAGGTCCGGCAACAGGAGCAGTCATCGTGCCCCATACCCACATACCACCATTAGTAACGGGATCCCAAACAATATTTACAGGGGCTAAATCTTTTGTAATAACTGTTGGATCATTTATCTGTATGGTAGTATTTCCATCTACGGTATCTCCCTGATATGTATCTCCAGCGACGCCCTGAAAATGAATATCTTTTTCAGCACAGATATCAAAATTAATTACGTTACCTGTTGTCGCTGGTTTGTCCAGCTGAACTTCAATGTCCACAGTTCCATCATTATCCAGATCAATTAATATCTTTTGTTCACTGCTTCCTGGTAAAATAACGGCAGCATTAGGAGCAGTATTATAAGCTGCAACACCTGCCACAGGAGCCGTAGGAGGAGTTATTGTCCAGTACGGGGCAACAGTGCCGCTGGATGTCAAGGCAAAATTATAACCATCTTCTTTCATTTTATCGCTGTTGATAATTTTAAAATGGACATCTGTCTCTTTATTTTCTCCACCATTTGTATCAAGATTTCCAATTCTTCCATCAAACTTGAACATGGTAAGGTCAACAATGTTTCCGCTGCTTTTGCTGAAAGTAATAGTTCCTTTAGCTAAAAGCCCCTGCCCCTCAGTGCCTTGAACAAGAGCTCTTTTATCATCTATCGGATTAGTGGCAATCATGTATTCCCATTCATCACCATTAGCAGATGTTCCTTTTTTATCATAATAAATGGTTACATCATGAGTGCTTCCCAATGAATCATAAACCTTGACAACTGTTTGATAGCTGTATTTAGAACTTTCCATGTTTGTTATGGCTGTTAAACTTCCATCCCAGAAATTTGCCATAACATCTGCTTGACTATCTGCCTTGGAATTAAGATTTGATATAACCGTCATCTCGGTAGTTTTGGCAGGAGGAGATGTGAAACTTGTCATAATAATATCGCCTATTGCCCCGACATCCTGACCAGTCTCAGAATCTAAATTCCATCCCTGCACAATATAGCCTTGTGGGTTTACAAACTGACCTGTATCGTCGAACTTGAAATTACCTGCTCTTGTATATAGAGATCCACCACCTTCATTTTTAACAATAAAAAAACCATCCCCACCAATTGCAAGGTCTGTTGAATTACCGGTACTTTGCAGTGAACCTTGATCAAAAACTTTGGCAACCTCTCCTATACCAACGCCTCTTCCCACCTGACCCGTACCTGCCTGGGTTGCAATATTCTGGCTGAGTGTATCAGCAAAAGCTGCGGTACCTTTTTTAAATCCCACAGTATTTGAATTGGAAATATTATTACTTATAACCTGCATGGTATTACCCATGTTGATCAATCCGCTGGTGCCTGTATATAGTGAACTTGATAGTGCCATGATGATACCCTCCCTTTTATTTTTTAATCACACGGCCATTTATTATATTATAACATGCCGAAATGAATAATAGTCCTTAATTTTTTGCTATTTAATCTCTGTTACAGACGCCATACTTACCAGATCACCATCTTTACCAACCACAAGATACTGAGTACCGTTTACATATTTGATTCCAGTCACGTCCCCTGATTCAGACATTTTTGCCTCCCCTGATCCTGATTTAATAGAATAAGAGTAGAGTCCGTCTGAAACAGGGTTGCCAGAGCTGTCTGTGCCATCCCATTTGACCTCATTCTGACCAGCAACTGTATTTTCTGCAAGGATCTCAACAGTGTTTACAACATTACCCTTTGAATCAAGAATATTAATAACAACATTTTCCTGCTTTGTCAGGTCAAATTTCATACCACTTCCAGAGACACTATTTGCACCAACCGAGAAAAGATGGCTTGAATACGAAATGTTTTTACCAAGATAATCAAGTGCTGTCATTGATGTCTCCGCGGCATCCGCCTTGACATTAGAAACCTTAGTAATTGCATCTGGACTAAGAAGTACACCATCAATGTCAAGATAAGCCTTGCCATTCTGGTACGTAATCCCGTCCACTTTGCCAGTAATTGTTGTAGGAAGTGCAGCATATCCAGATCCGCTATTGGCAAGCACCTGGTAGGTATATGAACCATCTTCAACTATATTGCCGCTATTATCTTTTCCGTCCCACTCAAGGCGATACTCACCAGCAGTTTTCTGTCCTGGATAAAGGGTTCTGACAACATGTCCTTGAGCATTGGATATCGATACCATAACTTCAGAGGGGTTTGACAACTTGTAATATCCACCTGAAGGAGCACCTGATGTTACCTCTACAAAGTTAACATTTCCTGTAACTTCCTTTCCTATATAGGCTGATGCGTCAGTTTCAGAACTACTTGCAAAAGCGTCAGCCATGGATTGCATTGATTTATTTAAACCGATCAACTGCTCCAGTGATGAAAATTGAGCAAGTTGAGCAGAAAAATCACTTCCTTCCATAGGGTTTAAGGGATCTTGATTCTGCAACTGAGCAACCAGCATTTTAAGAAACGCCTCCCTTCCAAGATAATCGTCTGATTTTTCCTTTTCAACATCATTGCTTTTGTAGGAACCGGCAAGTTTTGCAAGGCTGCTGTTACCTGTTGCGTCTATTGTCATCTCTTAATCCTCCCTTAACCATATCAGGCAACAAAGTGAAGCATGCCATCTTCATCTGTCAAAAATTCAGAAGCTGAAGAACCATCACTATTACCCGTAAATATTGAATCATGCTGGCCAGAATCCCTATTTCTCCCGGAGCCACTGTTTGACTGATTGGACTGGTTAGAGTGCTGACCCGAGTCTGCCAGGGACTGCCTGAAATCACTGCCCATCTCAACATCAAAACTCTCAATTTTAATCCCACTATTTGCCAAAGATGCCTTAAGCTCATTGGCATGCCCTAAAAGGATATCTTTTGCAGCCTGATTCTCAGTCACAATACTCACTTTAAGTGTATCACCCAAGGTCTCTATTGTCATAAGAATTCGACCAAGCTCGGCAGGTCTTAGCTGGAGTTTTATCTCGCTCTCCCCTCTGCTTAACGCCCTGGCAATACTCCTGCCTACCTGATTGGTAACATATGATGGAAGCAGTGATGAAGTTGCTTTGTCTTTAGCCAGGCTCGACGTACCATCTTTAGGGTCTCTTCCATCTGAGAAATTGCCGCCTGACTGATTGGAATCAAGTATATTGATTGTCTGTTTTCTCTCGATTCTGGAGGTCATCAAATCAACTTCTTTTTCATTATGACCTGATTTTGTATCCTGACCCATTCTTTTACCTGAAACCAGGGCCTCATTGTTATTGATCATATTGACAAGATCAGATAGTATCTCGCCGTTTCTGGCCCCTTCCGCGGCTGCTTTTCCTATAATTATATCAGATGATGTTTTAGCATTTTGCTCGTCTTGAACTTGAGATAAACTCATTATTTTTTTCTGAAGTGTCTCATTCAACATATCAAAGGAGTTTTTTAATTTGTTTTTACCGGTATCTGCCTGAGAAGAAGCAAGATCAGATTCAGAGGACGAAACACTTTTAGAGTCACTATTGAGTTTTGTCATTAGTTTATCTAACAGATGTTCCATCTCATCTGTATTAGTTGATTTTAGTGAACCGCTACTGTCATTTCCAAAACTATTTTCACCAGGCTGCTTAGTTCCAGATAAATTCATTGGCAACTGATGGTTAGATTTTTTCAAACTCCTGGAATCCATATCGGAATAGATAGACGCTCTTTCGCTATTGCCACTGTGTGCATCAATCTGACTTATGACTTTATTATCAATAAGAGAAAATGAATTGTTTCTGCTTTGATTAAAACCATTAATTGAAAGTTCATTCGGCAACCCTGAAAAATTGCTAGTTTTAAAAGAGTTGAGTGAGTTGTGCAAAGAGAGGCTATGACCAGTCAATACATTACTACCACCCTTTTCAGATACACTTTTTTGCCTAAAATCCTCAAGAACAGACACAAAATCTCCTAGATTGATCTTTCCATTAACAGCACTCTTTTCTGCAGAGAGGCCAAGCTGATTGAATTGTCCATTAACAGCACTCTTTTCTACAGAGAGGCCAAGCTGATTGAACATGCCTTTTATGGATTCGGAATCAGATGAAGCCTTAAAGGTTGTACCTGTAAAAAATGCATTTTTCTGGAGTTTCTGGAGATCCAAAATCAGAGTGTTCAGATGAATCCCTTCTCCTTTTACCTCTGAGTCTGAAATAATAGAATCTGCAACGTCGTCAGGAATTCCAAGCGATTTCATAATAGAGGTAAAAAATGGGATTGATGATATATCCATTAAAACATCAAAATTCTTGCCATTGGAATCTGAACTGGTATCGTCTTGATCATCTTTTATATCTATAGAAAAAGCATCAATATCCATTGGAGAATCTGATGAGAATAGATCGTCAGGATCAAGGTTTAACAGTCCATCCATAAGATCTGACATAAATACATTACCGTCATCAGACTCGGATCTCAGCGTCTTTATGAGATCCGCAATCCTTGATTGGGGAAAGCCAGCCTTAATAAGCATTGACTTTATTGTTTCAAGTGCATCTTCATCCAGAGATATTGCTTTCAAGTCATTATGCCCGGATGCCATCAGGTATTGTTTAAACTTTGTTAAAAACTCAAATCCCTGTGTATTCTTTACATCTTTCAAAAGATCCATTTTGGCATCTTCTGATAAAACATCAATCTCAGAAGAAGTTGCCCCTACAGTTGGATTATTACTGCCTGTCAGAGCTCCTTGACCACCAACGGTTGATAGCAAATTCTGCTTAATGCCATTCTTGGCAAGCATCTGATGAAGTTTGTTCAAAAAAAGGTTGGAAGCCGAATCACTGTCAGCAAAATTCTGACCGGAAAGGGAAGAAGAGTCAACTGATCCTGATTTAAAACCTTTGTTCATGAATAGTTGAGGGGTAACAAAATCGAAATTCATGGCATCACCTTTATAATAGTTATTGTGTTGGAAGATATTAAAAGCAATGATTGTGCCACATCAATAAGAAATATTTTTAATCATAAAATCAAGTCATTACACATTCCACTATCACTAATACTATCAACACAGAGTTGACTTTCATGAAGAAATTGCCTGTTATAGAGCCATATGGGAAAATACTGCATCCTGAAATAACTTCCAACACGTCTTACGGTTTGTCTCATTTTTTCTTTTGAGCAAGCCTGGCACTGATCTTTGATGCCTGCTCCATCTGGACAGCAGCAAGAATTTTTGAGGCAGGCTTAGGAGGCATACGGGCAACTATTTCTGCCGCCAGCTCCACATCCATTTTATCAAGAATAGCAGCCGCATTTTTTATGGGCATTTTAGTATAAACTACTGAAAGGCTCTGTATCTTTATTTCGTATTCAGCCTCTTTTTGCTTTTCTTTATCTGACTTTACCTTCTGGATAGCAGCTAAATCGTCCTGTATCTGCTTTTTCAAAGTTTCAAGTTTTGCAAGATTCTCATCAATTTCCTCTTTAAACTTGTCAAGTTCTTTTTTCTCCTGTTTAAGTGCTGCCTCTTCCTTTTCAAGCTTCTGTTTTCTCTCCTCAAGACCAATCAGCACAAACTTTGCAGGATCAGGGCATTCAGGACATTCAGGGCATGGGGATGCACCTTCTGCCTTATCTTTTTCATCACCTTTCCCATCCGCTTTCTTTGCATCTGCCTCTTTAGAATCCTTTTTTTTGGCATTCTTATCACCTTTAGATTCTGTTTTAGCCTTGTCGTCAGCGGCAAAAGCAGAAACAGGAAAGCAGGCACTTAAAATAACACCTCTCATGGATAATTGAAATCCATATTGCGACATGAAATTGACTGTAAAAAGTACCGTCAATCCGACAGTAACCTTATGAAACATTCTCAGAAACCTCTCTTGCTTTCTTAAGAGAAGCGATGTCGTCAGCTCTTTTTTGCTCTTCAGCTTGAAACTCTTCAAGATATTCACCCCTTTTTTTCTCCCTGAGACGTTCAATTACTTTTTTAGCTACGCTTTTATTTGTCAATGCCTGCTGTTTGACTGCCTGCACTCTTTGAAGCTGTTCAAGTTCTTTACGTTTCAGCTCTATATCACTTTCAAGTGAATCAAGATAATCATTGTACTGCCTAAACATCATTGAAGAGATCCCAGTGATCGTCTCCTGATCCACCTTATCTGCCAGAATCTGGAATGCCTGCTCCATCTGTAAAATCATCTCCTGTGCAGTCTTGACATCCATATATGCTTTAACATATTCTTGTTTGGCAATATTTTCAAGGTGTTCTCTGTATTTAAGAACCGGATGGAGCTTGAAATTAAATTTTTTCAACCCTGATCCCCTCTGCTATTTTTTACCCTTTCAAGGAGAGGCATTTTCTACTATCTTTTACCCTTTGAAGGAGAAGCATTTTCTACTTTAAGAACACTGGTGAGTTCCGCAATTCCTGTCTCCAGATCTATTCTCCGGTTCATATCCTGTCTTAAAAAATTGTCAATCGAAGGCATCAGTTTTTTTGCTCGGTCAATTCTCGGATTTGAGCCATCAACATAAGCACCTATAGAGATCATATCTTCTGCCCCTCTGTAAGTTGCCATGATATCAATTGCCTGCTGCCTTAGTTGAACATGATCCGGTTTTGCCACATCACGAAATACCCTGGAGACGCTTGCAAGGACATCAATAGCAGGATAGTGTCCTTTATTGGCAATGTCTCTTGACAGAACAATATGCCCATCAACAATAGAACGAACCGTATCTCCTACCGGATCGTTAAGATCGTCACCCTCTACAAGCACCGTATAAATTCCGGTAATAGAGCCGCTGCCCTCAACATACCCTACGCGTTCGAGAAGTACCGGGATCTGAACAAAAAATGACGGGGTATAGCCTCTTGAGGTAGGAGGTTCTCCTGCAGCCAGCCCGACATCTCGTGAAGACATTGCAAAACGGGTGATAGAGTCAATAATCAAAAGCACATGCTTGCCCTGATCCCTGAAATATTCGGCAATAGTAGTTGCAAGATACGCCCCTCTCATCCTGACCAGAGGAGGCGTATCAGAAGTGGCTGCCACAACTACAGAACTTTTCATCCCTTCTGAGCCCAGAGTATGGTTGACAAAATCCTTAACCTCTCTGCCACGCTCCCCTATAAGCCCTATCACTGTAACATCAGCACTGGTATGTTTGGTCATCATGCCCATAAGTACGCTCTTTCCAACACCAGAACCTGCCATGATAGCCACACGCTGCCCCCTGCCAAGAGTAATCATAACATTAATGGCTGAGATACCGACATCAAGGGGTTCGTCAATGGATTTACGCTCCATTGGGTTCATTGGTTTGCCATAAAGAGAATATTTTGCAGTAGGGTAAAAAGAGCCTTTCCCATCAATAGGGTTGCCCATACCATCCACCACCCTGCCAAGCAGACCATCTCCAACATCAGCAAGCGGGAGGTCAGCAAGAGGAATAATTCTGCTACCAGGCCCAATCCCCCTCATATCTCCATATGGCATTAAAAGCACCTTCTCTTCCTTAAAGCCGATAACTTCAGCACGAATCTCACTGCCATGATCATTTTTAATAGTGCAAAGACTCCCGATGCCAAGGCCAAGCCCATCGCCTTCGGCAATCAACCCGATTACCTTCGTGATTTTACCTTCAGGTTTCACAGTCACACAACTATCCACAACATTAAAATATTTCTCCCAGTTAATTTCCATCACAATTGATCCTGATTTGTTTCAAAATGCTTGAACATTTTGAAGATCATGATAACCTGGCTCCCATGACACTTGTGAATACCTGCTCAAGCCTCGTTTGGATATCTGTCTCAACTTTGGCTTTTGAAGATTCAAGTTTGCATCCACCACGTTTCACCGAAGGGTTTGAGACGACGGCAACGCTTTTAAGACTCTTGACACGCTCAAAAAAGTCATCTTTTATCATCTCGACATACTCATAATCATCAGGAGCGATATTTAAAATGATCTCTTCCGGCTCCGGCATTGTCGCCAGGGCATTAAGTATAGATTCTCTTACTATTGTTTCATCCAGTTCGACCTTTGCAAACACAACTTTTTCAGCAATTTTGCAGATCAGCGAGAGCATTTTGGACTCATGAGTTTTAACGGCATTGTGCCAGGCCTGATCCATTTTTTGAAAAATATCCTCAAGAGAATTGATTATTTCAAGTGCCTTTGCATCACTGACAACCCTGCCATCCTCCTCGCCCTTTTGAAAACCTGCATCATAACCCTCCTGCTCTCCTTTTTCCTGACCTGATTTATACCCCTCTTCCATGCCTCTGGCCAAACCATCTTCATATCCTTTAGATGATCCCTCTTCCATGCCTCGAGATATACCCTCATCATATCCTTTGGCACTCCCCTGCTCAAATCCGTTTTGATAACCCTCTTCAAATCCCCGTGTAATCTCTGCAGCAGCATCGGAAGAAAGTGTTACCGCATCTTTATCTTCATGGTTAACATCGGCATTATCAATATTGTGAATATTTGCACTTTCCTTTGAATCAAGGGCACTCATCCGGTGATCTTCCATCAAATTTTCATCCAGGCGAGTTTGACTGTCTATTGTGGGTTGATCAGTCAACAAGATCATACCACTTTTGGCAGCCATTCTGTCGTCGAAATTAGTGATACCGGTCTTAAATGGGTGGAACTCATCATCAATATCCTGCTGGGTGCTTACAGACTCTTCGTCTGAACCATAAATCCTCATGAACTCATCAGATTCGCCTGTGGGAGTCTGTTCATAAAGCACTTTAAAAGAGTCTGAATCTTCAAAATTTTCCTTGTTTTCTTTATATTTTTCGCTTCCACATTGATCAAATACTGTAACATGCCACGGGTGGAATGAGTCATCATCTTGATTTTTATCAGCCAAAACAAACCTCCTCTGTCTGATGCACCAAGTTGATATCAGACAGATAGATACTCCTACATATATTGAACTGAGTTGTTATCAGACAAGAGACATATCCCTCTATCTGATTTATTGACTTGATATCATACAAGCACATCATCCTTGCCCTTACCACCTAATGTAATGGTTCCATCTGCTTCAAGTTCCTTGGCTGCACGTACAATTGCCTGCTGAGCCTCTTCAACCTCAGCCAGCCTGACAGGCCCCATGGAGTCCAGATCATCCTTGAGCATCTCTCCTGCACGCTGGGACAGATTGGAAAATATCTTCTTTCTCATCTCTTCGGTTGCTGTTTTCAGAGCATATGTAAGTTGTTGTCCCTCAACCTTCTTGAGAATTTCTCTCATTGCACGATCATCAATTGCAACCAAATCCTCAAACACAAACATCATCTTACGAATATCATCTGCCATATCCTGACTATCTTCTTCCACCTGCTCCATGATAATATCTTCTGTAGCCTTATCCACACCATTGATAATATTCACAAGTACACCAACACCTCCAACCTTTCCACCAGGCCCGACAGCTCCGCTCAATTCCATCTTAAGTGCCTCATCAACATCACGGACAACATCCTCAGAAATTTGACCAAGTTTTGCAATTCTAAGGGCGATATCTCCCTTTTTATCATCTGGGACCGCCATCAAAATCTCGGATGAAATTTCAGCTGGCATATGGGCAAGAATCATGGCTATTGTCTGGGGATGCTCACCCACAATATAACCGGCAAGCGTGCCGATATTGACATCTCTGCTCCAGATAAACGGTTTGGCACGCCTTTTTCTGGCAAGATCTTCAAGAACAGCGTGTGCCCTGTCACCTGGAAGGCTTTTGGTAACCACCTGCCTGAGAAATGATTCCCCTTCAATCAGCATTTTAAGCTCACCTTCAAACTTAACCACAAAGTCCTTAGAAACCACCTCAAGCATCTCCGGCGTTATCTCATCAATACGTGACATCTCCAGGGCAATACTGCTCATCTGGCTCTCATTCATGGTGCTGAAAATATTTGATGCGTAATCTTCACCCATAGCAATCAGAAAAACAGCAGACTTTTGTGCTCCATTCATTTTTGCAGGATCAATTTTGCCCGCTTTGGCCATCAGTAACCCTCCTTATTTTCCTTACGACTTCAATCATTGTCCATCTTTCTTTTCTTCCACTTCGGTCAGCCACCCTTTTATTATATTGGCCGAACGTTCAATATTGGACTTGGCCAGATAGGCTGCTTTTTCAGAAACTTTGATACTGGACAGATATATTTCTCGATCTGCAGATGGAAGTGCGGCAATAAAGGCATCTCTCTCTTCGAGTGACATGGCATTAAGAATATCCTTCTGTGCCTGGGGATCAAGCTCAATAAACGTGGGCTCTGGCTCTTCCTCCTCTTCTTTGGCAGCCTGTTCAAGCAGCTCCATCTCCTTGGGATCGGGCTGGGGAAGTGCCGCCTGCTCCGCACTTGTCTGAATATCCTTTGCTGTTTTTATAATTGGTCTGATAACAAAAAGGAACAGTAAAATAATAAGCAGTACGTTTGCAATTGTTCTGCCATACTCTTTCTGCACAAAACGCCATCCCCCGAGGTCTGGTTCAGCCTTACCCATCTCATCAATCGATGCAAAAGGAAAGCTTTCAACAGAGATTTGGTCATCCCGATCCTCATTGAATCCTACAGCTTTTCCCACAACATCTGAAAATTGCTTCATCTCTTCATCTGATCTTGGTACATAGTTTTTTACACGATTACCGCTTTCATCGGTTTTATATTCATACTTTCCATCAATAACTGCAGCAACAGAGACTCTTCTTATAACAGCCATAGGCTTGATTGTCTCGCTTACTCTTCGGCTTATTTCATAGTTGACCGTATCATCAGATTTTTTAACTTCTTCTATGTTTTTGGTTGCGTTTGGATCCTCATTTGTAATTGGATTTACACTGGATGGTGTTCCTTTATCTTCGCTGCCTTTACGGGCAGCCTCTGTCATCTGCTTCTTGCTTCTTATAAATGTATTGTTTTTATCTAACGGGTCATATATCTCTTCATTCATGCTGTTGGTGGTAAAATCCATATCAGAAACAACACGGACAATTGCCTTGTCTTTACCTACAACCCGTTCCAGCATGGTCTGAATACGGTCAGCAAGCTCTGTCTCATAACGCTCCTTATATTGATACTGGGTATCTGCAAGCTTCTTTACTTTATCTTGCTCCTCTTGTTCTTTCTTCTGTGCCCTTTTATCTTCCATGGTTTTTGCTTCAAAAAGGATTCTGCCTGTGGTATCGACAATGGTGATAAGCTCTGGTGTCAAATCCTCGATTGCACTTGCAACAAGATGGGCAATTGATGCTATCTGTTCATCTTCCAGATCAGATTTAAGTTCAAGAAGGATTGATGCCGAAGGTTTTTTTGTCTCCTCCACAAAAACAGAATCCTTGGGCAGAACAATCATTACCTTGGCATCCTTGACCTCTTCAAACGCACGTATAGTTCTGGCAAGTTCTCCTTGAATAGCACGCAGTTTATTTACTTTCTGAACAAACTCGGTTGTTCCGAAATCTGTTTTGTCAAAAATTTCATATCCCACACCAGAACCTTTAGGAATCCCCTCCTTTGCCAAAGCAAGACGCACATCATACACCTGGGCCTCAGGAACAAGAATAGTTTTTCCCCCATTCTGGAGTTTATAGGGGGTCTTGTTCTCTTTGAGTTTTGCAACTATGGTGGATGCATCCTCTTCTGACAGCTCTGCATAGGCGGCTTTAAACTCTACCTTGTTTGCCCAGACAAACATGGTTATAAAACCGGAGATCATAACCAACACCAGAGAGCCCAGGGCAATTTTTTTATAAAGAGACATCTCCTTATATATTTTGACAACTTGTTCAAAAAAAGGATTCATGGCAGTATTTCCCCGTTTTTTTAAATCTTGAATCACTGATCAAGTGGAAAACTACAGTCCGTAATTTAGGACGGTTTTGAAATTTCTTCCAACTTTTCTTGCAACTGTTTCTTGCAGCTTCCTTACACCTGCTTCTTGCAGCTTTTTTACAACTGCATGTTTATAATCTCTTTATACGCCTCCATTGCCTTTGATTTAACCTGCATCAGAAGCCTTAAAGAGGTATCTGCCTTGCCAATTGCGAGCATACCCTCGTGAATCCCCACTTCATCCTTCATAACTCCCTCGGTTGCCTCATCTGCTAAGTTTTGTTTTGAATTCACATCCTTGACAGCAAAATTAAGCCGCTCGGCAAAGGAGGGGTCACGCCTTCCCACCCGAAGGTGAAGGGGCTCAGTATTCAACGAAATTTTCCCGATGCTTTTATCTATACCATTACTTATATTATTTTTAATACCTGATATGGGGGTCATGATAATTACCTTTATTGTTAAAAATTATGATTTTCCGATCTCAAGAGCTTTAAGTATCATACTTTTTGTATTTGATAGAGCTGTAACACTTCCCTCATAAGCTCTTTTGGCCACAACCATATCTGCAACTTCGGTCAGATGATCCACGTTTGGCATCTTGACATATCCGGTGTTAGGATCAGCATCAGGATGAGCAGGATTATAAACCAGCCTGAAATCCTCTTGGGATTTTACTATTTCAACAACCTCCACACCAGTTCCGCTGCTTGGTTTGAATGGCTTGAACAGCTCTATTGGTTTTATTTCAATATTAGCCACTCTATGTTTTTTAAAAAATTCCTCTTCCCTGATTTTTTTTTCAAGAACAGTCTCAAACTGATCAATATCTTTTCCCTTGAAGATAACCATCTGCCGACGATAAGGGCCTCCCTCATCAGTACGGGTAGTCTCCACATTAGCAAGGTTCTGAGCTATCAAATTCATTTTAGTCCGGTGTGCAGCAAGACCTGTGGCACTTACTCGCGATGCATTTAAAAGATCTGTAGCCATATTTACCACCTTCCTTTTCAATTCCACTTTATTAAATTCTTATCTCTGATTTTAGTGTTATTTTGGCAAGAGAATCTGAAAATCCTCTTTGGTTCTGGCTTGTCCAGTTTAGGTTACTGTTTTAAATTGCCTGTAATTGCAAAAAATTATCTACCAACCTCTTGAATCAATTTATGTGAAAGTCTTTTAAAATAGCTGTAGTCATGGGACTTTCATTCTTCGTTGTGCCCACAAGAGCATGAGCGTTATCTACCGCCCTCTTGAATCGAATGTTTTAAAAGAGTCATTTTTCTTAACAACATCTCGGTTGTGGAGCGATATTTGATGTTATTCTCTACAATGTTGTTCATCTCAGTATCAATATCAACAGAGTCCAGATGGTTGATATCCACAGATTCACTGATATACTCCTTTATGGAGAAAGGCTCATAAATTTCAGTTACGCCTGGAAAATGTTTAGGATTAGTCATACTCATAATTGGCGACGACGGAGGAGGAGGCTCTTCCATTGATTTTTTTAAAGTGGAGTTAAAATCAAGATCAACAGGTTTATATCCTATTGTATTCATATTGGAGATATTTCCTGATATCAAATTGTGCCGTCTTGCAGATATATCAAGAGCATTAGAGAGCATTTTAAAGGTTGTGTCATATATTCTGGAATTGCTCATACTGCCTCCTTTAAATATGTTCTTTATGTGAAAGTCTCTTGAAATAGCAGTAATCATGCGACTTTCATTCTTAGTTGTGGCCAAGAGCAATACCTCGCTCCGGCCGTGCCGGTTATTCAGGAATTTCAATCCAACAGCAATTGCAGCAAAGCTGCTTATGTTCTTAAAAACTGGTAAAAAAACCTGGCCCTTAGAAGCAAATTTTCTATGTTAGAATAAATATATTTATTCATGGACAGGTAAACTATTCATTGACTGGTAAACTCAAAGGCAACTTATATGCCATCGCTCTTATATATTCACAATTTTTTCAGAACAGAGGCAGCCCAGTATTTAGGGAAATATTAAAATGCAGAAAGGGGGATAAAAAAGCAGGGGAATAAAAAAGAAGTTGGTCTATCTTTTTTCTTTGTATTCATTCAATTTGTTTCTCAAGGTTCTTACGCTGATTCCAAGCAGTTTTGCCGCGTGAGTACGATTTCCTTCAGTGTGATCAAGTGTATGATAGATCATACGCTCTTCCATATCCTTCAGAGGTGTTGGCTCAATCCCGTTGAGAACTCCGTTTAACGATTTGTCAGGATCATCGTCTGTGTCCGAGTCTTCTGAGTCTGATATCTGCTCAGATGGCAAATCTGAATCTGATCTGCTCCGGTTAGATGAACTGCTTAACTTAAGCTTTTTACTGCTAGGAATCCTGTTTTTGCCAGAGTCAGCAAAGTCAATATCTTCAGAAGAGTCCTCGACAAAATCTTCCATCAGCAGATCCTCCGGTTGAATCAGATCATCTTCAGCAAGCAGGACAGCCCTGTGAATTATATTTTCAAGCTCTCTGACATTTCCGGTAAATTTTTGGGAACTCAAGATCTCAAAAGCTTCAGGCGTCATTCCTTTGACATCTCTTGCGTCAATATTACTGTACTTTTTTATGAAATATTCACAAAGCAGCTTCAGATCTCCTGTCCGTTGCCGAAGCGGGGGGATGGTCAGAGGGATGGTATTAAGACGGTGATATAGATCCTCCCTGAACTCACCACGACTGATGGTCTCTTTTATATCACGGTTCGTTGACGCGATAATTCTGACATCTATTTCGACAGGCTCAGTACCCCCAAGCCTGTCGACAATTTTTTCCTGAACAACCCTTAGCAGCTTTGACTGAAGATGATACTGCATTTCAGTTATCTCATCAAGAAAAAGAGTACCATAGTTGGCAAGCTCAAACTTACCCTCTTTTCTTGATATCGCTCCTGTAAAAGCTCCTTTTTCATGACCAAACAACTCGCTTTCAAGAAGATTTTCAGGCAGGGCTGCACAGTTAATTGCTACAAAAGGCATGGTATTTCTTCGGCTGTTCTGGTGGATAAAACGGGCAAAAAGCTCTTTGCCTGTACCGCTCTCACCCTGAATCAAGACAGACGCAGTACTGTCAGCCACACGCTTTGCAAGATTCAAAACTCTCTGCATACCCTTATCACTGGTTATAATATCAACAACTGCCTGTTTATTTGAACTGACAGTTTTCCTTGAATCAATGGCACTCTTTTCAAGTTGACTTTTTTTAGAATAGAGTCTTTTAACAGACAGTTCAAGTTGCTCCAGAGAGAGAGGTTTGACGATGAAATCAAAAGCACCATGTTTCATCAGTTCCACTGCCTCCTCAACCAGAGGTTCTTGCGAAATAATCATCACTTCTGTAAGAGGATTACTATTTTTAACCTTTTTAAGGAAATCAAGAGCAGCAAAACCAGGAGTATCAATATCAGCGATCACAAGTATAAAATCTTTGTCCAGAGTGGCTGCAAGTGCATGAAAGCCATCCTGTATGGAATCCACTTTACATCCTGTATCTTCAAGAAATCTGGTAATCTCCATACGTTCCCTGAAATCATGCTGTATAATCAGAATCCTCTGTTCAACCATAACAATCAAGCATCCTCTATTCTGCCATATAACAAACATGCCCTGATGGACACAACTAAAAATAAAAAATTCCATTATTACAACTACTTAAAAAGATCTACATACAACAAAAGGGGCATTATGAACTCGAAACCTTTTCGGCAAGTGCCAATGTGGTCAAACGCTCCTTTGCAAGACGTGCCCATATGGAATCATCAGTACCTGCAACTTTCTCAAAAGCCTCCTTTGCCTTTTCAAGAGCATTAGCCTTCTGGTAAGAATCTCCCAGCATGAATACAATATCAACAGAATTATATCCTGCAGTGTCAGATATTTTTAAGGCCATGGTAAATGCTTCTGCTGCCTTTACAAAAGATCGCTGTTCCAGATATGATTTACCAAGTGATTTGTATGCTCCAGAAATCAGATCATAATTTTTTCCTGTTGCAGAGGCGTATTCTGTTATGGCTTTTTCAAAAAGTTCTGAAACCTTATTCCATTCATTGAGTTTCTGATAAACTTCAGCTTCACGACTCAGGGCATTTCCCTTTTCTATTCTATCATTACTTGATTCATAGGCATTTCTAAAACTTTTTGATGCTCTGGACAATTCCCCCTTATCAAAAAGGATATTGCCTATACGGAAATGAGCTTCCACTTTTCCTGGGAGCGTCTCACCACGCTCGGCGTATGATTTTAAAATATTCAATGCGTCATCTTGTCTGCCAGATTCATCCATGGCAACGCCCAGTCCAAAAAGAAGCTCAGGGGGTCTTTCGTTCTGCTTGTACTGTTTATATGACTCCATCAACTGGTTAAATGCCTGCTCATAAATGTGGGCATCAAGATAAGCAAGTCCCGTGCTCAGAAAGATTTCTCTGCTCTCCAACCTGTCCAAAAGAACTTTTGCCCCTTCGTAAGTCTTTAAAACATCAGGATATTCACCTGATTTTAGTTTTTCTCTAAAAAGAGATTCATAGGCACTTTGCATAAGTCTTACTGCATCATATCTCAAACCAGCAGGGTGAGTTGCAAGAAGATTTTCAATCTCTTCTATACACTTTTCGTACTCTCCATTTTTATTGTAAAGTTCAGCAAGACGCATCATTGCAACTTTGGAGAGTCTGTGGTCACCGAAATCTTTTTTGACCATATTATAGATCTCTTCAATCTTGACTTTGTCTGTCAGACATAGTGCAATTCCCATTGCACTGCCAAGAAAACCGTCTGTACCAGGAAATTTATCCATAACAAATTGATATACCACTTTTGCACGATCCATATTCTTTTCATAAAAGTAGGTATCTCCTACCTTTGTCATAATCATATCTTTATCACTGATATCAGAAAAAAGATTATATACACGTGTCAAATTCTCTCTTGCAGGTACACTTCTTTGAAGTGCATACTCAGCCTCACCGATACTACGAAGCACATCAGGAGAATCATATATTATCTCTGGATTACTCTGAACAAGAGAGGTTAGAATATCTCTGGATTCAATATAGTTTAATTTTTTAAACAATGCCTTGCCAAGCCCCACACCAGCATCAACAGCATAAACACTGTCTGAATAGTTATCAAAAACTTCTCTGTACTTTTCAATGGCTCTCTCGTTATATTCCTTATCAATATTTCCCTTTTCATCATAAATAATCGCAAGATGGTAAAGCACCTCAGGCATTCCTATATAGAATTTATAACTATCCAGAACAATGGTAAAGTAGCCTTCTGCAGCAGCAGTATTTCCAAGCTTAGAATAAATAAGACCTAAAGAAGCATGTGCAAAGGGGACAAGAGGAGATGATGGCAAGTTCACAAGAAGGTTGTGAAAATAGGACTCTGCCTGAAGCAACTGTTGAGCGTCAGTACTGTCAATAGATTGATAAAAAGCATATGCTCTGAGATACTCGACTGTTTCAATACACTCCTTTGTGCCTTTTTCGGTATATCCATTCAGAAGCTCAAAAGCACCACTCCAGTCAGCCTGCTTAAGAAGCATGTAGGCTTTTTTGAGATCATTGTCACTGCATGCAGTTAAATCTGCTGCTGCAACAATATCCGTAATATCACCGGCAATGTCTGACAACCTCTTTTTCTTTGAGCCATATATCTTTTGTTTTCCCTTCTCAATTTTAACTGCTGTGCTGGTTGTTTGAGGGGATTCAGCTTTTTTTGTGTTCAGTTCAACGTTTCTTGTGGACTCCTTAATCTCCTGTTGTGTCTGAGTTTTCTGGGTTATCTTTTTTTCTGAACTTGATTTTGATCTTTCATCTGACTTTATTTTTGACTTGGCTGGATCTATATAATGTTGATTTGCCTTGGAGGCTTTTGATCTGGATTTCAATTCTTCACTGGCAGAATATCCATTCAATCTAACAGTCAAGTTCAAACCGCTTTTATCCCAGCTATGATTTACCGATTTAAAAGAAATTTTTCCTGTAAGAACAATTGCCAGTACATTTCCAGGAAGCTCTTCAACCTCTATTTTTCGAATTATATCGCTCCTGTTACTCCATCTATTCATCCCCTTTACAGGACGTATATTTTTAAGGGCAATAAGCAGTTCGTTATCATCCACCATAATTATTTTACCTGGAACTCTCTGTGTCACACTAAGCTTTACCTCATATTGACTATCACCGGAGAATATACCCATAAGCTGAGCATCCCCAGCAAAAAGCTCCTTTGCCGGAAACAAAATACAAATCATTATTGACATGCAAAATAGCAGTGAGTGCATAAAGCCCTCTACTATATTGAAGCTTTTCATTAGTATCTTTTTAAAGTGCATCCTTGTATATACCATTTTACACCTTTACGAATCCAATTCGGATACAATGCTCGTAATCTGTTGAGCATCGGGCCAATCTCTTATTTATGGAGTTTTAACAGTGATTTTGTCAATTTAATTTATGTGAAAACCTATTTAAATGGGCTGCACTTATGCAACTTTCATTTTTCATTGTGGCCAAGAGCCAATATCCCGATCCGGCCGTGCCGGTTATCTGGTAAAATTATAGATCAAATATGCAATATATATGCCTCTCAAAATAGCACATATGACATAATAGAAAAACTATACTCTGTAATAGTTAATATTGGAGCGGTTACTCGGAGAGGGGTGAAAAAATCAAAATCTGAAAATGAGAAAGATAGTGTGGGGAGGGGATAATAATAAATCAAAGGACAGGTTGTTTGAGGTTATTTCTAAAATTTACAAAAATAAATTCACCTGTTTTTAAAGGTTGCAAATACGCTAATTGGGTTTCTGCCTAGTGCTCTTTCAAGGTTTGATTGTTGGGTATAAAAGTACTTAAAATCATGAATTGCTTTGAAATCCACCCGACAGTTTAAGCTTGAAGAAGTGCTAGATCATTTTCAGAGATTTTTTTAAAAACGGCCTAAAGAGGCTACAAAAAAGGAAAATCCTGTTCCTGCTCGATATTCATTTTCTTGATTTTCTCTACAAGTGTGGTTCGATTCATTTTTAGAAGCTCTGCTGCCCTTGCCTTTACCCAGTGAGTCTGGTCAAGGGCATAAATAATAAGGCTCTTTTGATACTCATCAACAGCCTGGTTAAAACCTATCCCCTTTTGGAACACGCCAGATACGGATGTTGTATCTAACGTAGAAGATTGACAGACAATATATTCTGGAAGATCAGGCGGTACGACAATATCTGTCTCAACCATGACAGAGAGCCTCTCAACAAGATTTTCAAGCTCCCTTATGTTTCCCGGCCAACTGTAACTACTAAGCACTTTTATTGTCTCATCAGAAAAAGATTTCTTATTATATCCATGAACCCTCTGGCTAATTTTTTCCTGAAAATGGTCAATCAAAATTGATAAGTCTTCAATACGATCCCTGAGAGGTGGGACATGAAGTGGAATTACGTTGAGTCTGTAGAAAAGATCTTCACGAAAAGTACCCTGAGCGATAGATGCTGCAAGATCCTTATTAGTTGCGGATAAAACTCTGATATTAACATCGGTTGTTGCAATACCACCGACACGCTCAATCTTACGTTCCTGCAAGGCCCTGAGCAGCTTGACTTGGAGATCTGGACTCATATCACCAATTTCATCAAGAAAGACTGTACCTTTGTCAGCAAGTTCAAATCGACCTGTTCTTGCCTTATGAGCCCCTGTAAAAGCACCTTTTTCGTGACCAAACAACTCACTCTCAAGGAGTTCGCCAGGAATTGCCCCACAATTGATTACAACCATTGGCTCTGAGCTTCTATAACTATTATTATGTATCGCCCTGGCAACCAGCTCTTTTCCAGTACCGCTCTCACCTGTTATAAGGACAGATGCATCAGAAGCTGAAACCTTTCTTATGGTATTGAGCACCTGCTTGATAGCATCGCTTGTACCTGCAATTTCTTTGCAGCAGAATATACTTGTAGGAGTAGGAAATTTTATATCCATAGTTTTTGGGAACACCTAATTTATACTGTTTGAGCTCGATTTAACTTCTATCTAAGTTCCCAGACTTCTAAAAGGAGCTCTTGCTCTTCTAATCACTTTAATATCTTTTTTAATTTGTCCGAAATTGCTTCAGCCGTAAAGGGCTTAACGACATAATTGGATACTCCTGCCTGTACCGCTTCAATAACATTTTGTTTCTGTGCCTCAGCAGTTACCATTAGAAAAGGAGTTTTTGCGTATTTCTTACTTGCTCTAACCGACTTTAGAAGCTCAAGACCAGTCATTTTGGGCATGTTCCAATCAGAAATCACAAGGTCAATATCATTCTTTTCAAGTGCATCCAGTGCAGTTGTACCATCGTCAGCTTCCAGAAGATTTTTAAAACCAATTTGTTTTAAAATATTTTTTAAAATTCTGCGCATGGTTGCAAAATCGTCCACAATCAAAATTTTGATGGATGTATTCATTTGGTCAAAACCTCCTTATTCTCTCATCAGGAAAATATCTATCTTTCAAAACATACCTCTATGGTGAATTCACCATCATCAGTAAAAAATGGAATAGCAATTCTTGGACCATTTGTGTAATGGGCAATACTATGAGACCGTCCCATGATAACAGAAGGAATGGCCGCCTTGAAGATTCTTCCTAACTCCTCCAGCTCCTTTCTGGCCTGCCCAGACACCATGTTCGTAAGTTCTCCTACTGCATCGGCGATATCCCCATTTAAATGCTCCATCTTCTCTCCAAGCATGTTAGAAACAATGGCTAAAATACATTTTTCCTGAAAAGTGACTGATATCGTTCCATTAGCAACACCGGTCAATCCAATAACTCCTGTAACATCACCCTTGGCAACCATATCCTTCTTCAAATAGGGTTTTCCAGGCCTCACTTTAATAAAAGCCATTGTTTCCAGAACATGCAATGTGGCATTAATAAAAGGGTTAATTAACTTAGCATCCATTGTTCAGTACTCCAAATTGTTTCAACTGTGGTATTTTAGATTTCATTATATGCATTCGCAGCTTCTACCACTTGAATCATAATATTAATAAGTGATGTTACGCATTAAATCCGTAAAATGAACGCTTACGGACTTTTCATACTCATGAAAAATCCTCATTTATTAAAGGGATTGCGTAACAGATTAAGGGGACTGCATAACATGACTTATTAATCAATGTCAGTCGCCGTCTGCACTGTTATACTGTACAATATTTTTTAAGTGGGTGTAAGTCTCAAGATCCATTGCATCAAATACAATGCCCATTCCGTTATCTTCAACCCTGGTGACCCTGGCATGAATCAAAAGCTCAATATCAGCAATTCCCCCTGACAGTATTATTTTTACCTTGCAAGCCATACCTGGAGCTACCTTTTCTTCTACTTTTACAAAGAGCCCTTTGAGACTTAGATTTGCTGAACTACCCGTGACATCAACTTCATTATCTTCATTATCACTGAAGATCAAAATAATTCTGGTTGAAAATAGTACTCTTTGGTAATGTCTTCGCCCATCATTTTCAATTATGACCATGAAAATAACCTTTTTATAAAAAATTTCAAAATCAGCTCATTGAAGGAGCAACTCTAGAGACTGTAACATGACATACACAACTGATTATAAATTATAATCACTAAGTGATGTTACGGAGTAAATCAGTAAAATCAACGTTTACGGACTTTTCATACTCATGAAAAATCCTCATTTACCATGAAAATGCATTTTGATTTTCATGGTTCGGAGTGGCCACACAACGGCCATGAAAATTTATTAAAGGGACTGCGTAACATGACATATTGAGACAGTTAGAATATTTGCCTTACAGAATGACAACATAGCAGCAAGGATATTTGGCAGGTTTAAATATATCCTACAATTTCAGGAATCATGTGGCCATACGTCATCTACAATAGTCATAAAGACATCAACAACCTCTGGATCAAATTGGGTGCCTGAACATCCTTGTATAATAGAGATAACCTTAGCTTTCTCCATTTTTTTTCGATAAGCACGGTCAGATGACATGGCATCAAAAGCATCACCCACAGAAAGTATTCTGGCAAGTTTTGGAATTTCATCTCCTTTCAATCCATCAGGGTAACCTCTGCCATCAAAAAATTCATGATGATGCCTTATAATCTCCTGCTCTCTGTCCCACAAACCGAGCTTACCGACAATATCGGCACCAATAGCCGGATGCTCTTTTATCTTTTCAAACTCTTCATCTGTAAGTCGGCCTGGTTTCAAAAGAATGTCATCTCTAATACCAATTTTGCCGATATCATGAAGCTGGCCTGCAAAACTTAAAATATCCAGCTCTTCTTCAGAACACCCCATTGCCTTACCAACAACATAAGCAACTTCAGAGACACGGGTTGAGTGTTTCCGAGTATAGGAGTCTCTTGCTTCAAGGGCAGCAACAAAGGCATAGAGTGTAGAAAAAAGATTATCATAAATATTTTCATATAAGGCAATGTTTTCAATGGCTGAAGCAGCTTTCCGTGCAATAAAGCTCATGTAATAGATATCTTTCTCAGTAAACCTATTTATCTTATCTATATTGGCTTTATCTACAATGCATGCCGTAACAACACCAAATGGTTTTTCCCTGATTTTGACAGGCACAACCATAAAGGATTGTATATGCTCTGCAAGACCAACAGCACCGCAATTTTTTGAAATCAGACATGGTTTGTCATCTGCAATGACATCCAGAAAAAAGTCCCGAAGCTCTAATGAAAGCTCCTCTGCGATATTATCATGGTAATTGGTACTGGCGATAGGAACAAAGGACATTTCCTGCTCTGAATTGATATAGAAATTAACCTTATCTGCTTTGACAACCTCCATACCAATTTTAACAACTTTGTTGAAGATGCCATATGTTGAGTCAGAAAAAGAAAAATCTTCCATGATCCGGTTTAAAACATTTAGTTCATCCACACGGGCAAGCAATTCATCATTAAGGGATTTCAGGCGTGCCTTGCGCTCAATCTCCTCGCGAAGAATAAGATTTTCAACGAACAGCCCCCTTTCCCGCATGATACGCCGGAGGCTTAACTCCATCTGTTCAAGGTTTACAGGTTTAACAAGATAATCCACAACGCCATTTTTTAAAGTGCGTATGGTGTTTTCCAAAGAGGGATATCCTGTCATAACGATAACAGGAAGAGTATTGTCGAGGCTCCTTATGTGCTCTGCCAGCTCAAGGCCGTCCATTTCCGGCATATTAATATCTGTGAAGCAGCACCCTATTTTTACAGATTCGATTATCTTAATGGCTTCAATCCCATTACTGGCAGTATAGACTTCATACCCTCTGCGTTCAAAATACTCTTGTGTAATCTCAAGAATACCTTCTTCGTCATCTACTACCAAAATAGTATTTTTACTGTTGTCCGTCATGCCTCACTTTCCAAAGTCTAAAAACAACGCCAGATAACAATGTCTCAGACATTGCTATAGATATCTTCCACCATCATGCAATAATAACACAAAGCAATAATTATCCTCCCAAAAGCTTCGAATTGCAAGAGTAACGCCCAGAACTATAATATAATGATATCTTATAAAGGTCTATCATTATACCAAACCTTTTCTTTTTTCAATGGAAAATAAATTAAAACCCTACTTTCCGAACTGTGATTTTAACACTTACCCTATCAATATTTCACAAGTGCAAACCAAACATGAATAAAAACCACACAAAAACACCTTATAAAGAATTATATTCTTGACATTATATATAAATAAAAATTATATTCTTTAAAAATTGTTTTTTTACGATAAATAGTCGTATATATTTACTGATCACTCTGTGCCTTGAAAAGAGATCCAGAAACGATCAGAACAAAGCTGACAACTCCTCTTTATAACCGGATAGAGCATGGCGGCTACATATGGAGAAAAAATATGGATGATACTGATTTTAAAATTTTAAAAATACTACAGGAAAAGGCGAGAATACCGAATGTAGAAGTTGCACGTGCTATTGGCATGGCTCCATCAGCTGTACTTGAAAGAATCAAGAAACTTGAGTCCAGAGGAATTATATCAGGCTATGAAGTGAGGTTAAACCCTGAATGCTTTAACCAATCCATGATTGCATTCATCCAGATAAAACTAATATCATCTGGGCAGACACAGCTCATGGCTGAAGCTTTGTGCAAATATGAGGAGATCCAGGAGATTCACTATATCTCGGGAGAAGATTGCCTTTTGGCCAAAGTGCGTGTCAGCAATGGTACCGAACTTCAAAAAATTATCAGTGAAAAAATAGATTCTATTCAAGGAGTTCACTCCACTAAAAGTTTTATTGCACTTTCAACATACAAAGAGAGTGCAAAATTTCCGTTATCTGAGGCATTTCAGTAAACTTTCATGACCTACGCTATTCTGCCCCCCAAGCATGAAAATCATGATCTATTTTCACGGCAAACAAAAATATAAAAACACCAAAAGGAGATAAAAAGTATGCCAATGTCAATCGAATTCAAAACAAGATTATCACCAGTACTTAAAAAAGCGGTAAAACATTTTGGAACCCCCTTTCACATTTATGATGAAACAGGCATCATTGAAACATCCGAACATCTTAAAAAAGCATTTTCAGGCAGAAATGGATTCAGGGAGTTCTTTGCAGTCAAAGCACTTCCTAATCCGTCTGTAATGAAAATAATGAAGGATCAGGGTTTTGGTTTTGACTGTAGCTCTTCACCTGAAATCATGCTTGCCAGAAACATAGGCAGCAGAGGCGAAGATATTATGTTCACATCAAACAACACAAGTATGGAACAGTTTGAGACTGCAAATGCCGATGAGGGTTCAATCCTGAATTTAGACGATGTCTCATTAATCGCCAAAGTCCCAGTTATGCCGGAGCTTATCTGCTTCAGGTATAATCCAGGCCCACGAAGAAGAGGAAACAAAATAATTGGGAATCCCGTAGAGTCAAAATATGGTGTAAGCCACGAAAAGATCACCGATGCATACAAAGAGGTTATCAAAAGGGGGGCAAAAAGATTTGGCATGCATACAATGCTGGCCTCCAATGAACTAAATTACGAGTATATGGTTGAAACGACACAGATGCTCCTATCCATGGTAGAACAGGTCTCTTATGCTCTGGATATTAAATTTGAGTTCATCAATATTGGTGGCGGACTTGGCATTCCATACAGACCTGATCAAAAAAAGATGAACATTGATGCCCTTGGAAGTGAAACAACGGCACTGCTTGATCAGTTTGAACAGAAAAATGGATGGTCTCCCAAACTCTTTATGGAGAGCGGCAGATACATGACAGGCCCCCACGGAGTCCTGGTTACAACTATAATTAACCACAAAGATATCTATCGCAAATATGTAGGCGTGGATGCATCGATGTCTTCTCTTATGCGTCCAGGTATGTATGAAGCTTATCACCATATACATATTCACGAAAAAGAAGACCTGACACAACATGAAACTGTTGACGTGGTGGGGTCTTTGTGCGAAAATATTGACAAATTTGCCGTACAGCGAACCCTACCTGTAACATCTGAAGGAGATATTCTAGTAATCCATGATACCGGTGCCCACGGACATGCAATGGGATTCAACTATAACGCCAACCTTCGCCCCAAAGAGCTTCTCTTGAGAACCGATGGAAGTATTGAGTTGATCCGAAGGGAAGAGACCGTAAATGATTACTTTGCAACACTCAATTTTGAAAAAAATATTTTATGTTAAAATCATTTGTGTAACATGAAATCCGGTAAACAATTTTTTAAACCAAACCTTCATGGTCGTTGTCTGGCCACCATGAACCATGAAAATCAGAATGCATTTTCACGGCAAAAAAATATTTTTGTGACGCTCAATCTTGAAAAGGACTTTTTTACGTTAACACTTAAATTTTAAGGGAAAGAATCATGATCAAAATATGTTCCATCACTTGCCCCCAGGAAGCGGCTGACACTGTCGCACAATGTTATGCATCAATTCCTGCACAAGAAGGGGGGAAAATTAGACTTTTAGATACCTATATTTTTACAGAAGGTGTTACCCAAGGTGATAAAGAGTATAAAGCTTTTTCTATATTTGAGTACGACGATGCTGATGAAGTTATTGTCCAGAAATATCTGGAAAGCAGATTTTCAGCTTTTTCAAAGATACCAGGGGTTACATACAAAATAGAGGACTGGGGAAGGGTTGACGATGCTCTCAAATTGCTTGCAGATGGAAACTTTGATGCCAATTTGATTTTCAGCACCAGTTTGTAAATCTTATTTGCCAACCTGTTTTTTCACTTCTGTTTTTAAACTGTTCAGGTTTGACAGCGTTTTAAAACAACTGTCAAACCTCAAACATCTATCAAGTTACATCAAAGCATAAATATCATTATACTTGTCCTGATGAGCTTAATGCAAAAATAACCATTTTCTGCATCATGCGCTCCTGAACAGTTTTGGGACTATCAAGATCCATTCTTTTAATATAAGGCATTAATTTTTCAGGTACCCCACCAAGACTCTTGCTTATAAGCCCCTGCATTATGGCAAACTTGTTCTGAGCCGCAAGTTCCTTAAAGCCTCTCAAGGCCTTTCCAAGAATAATTTCCTCTTTAGTTAAAGCTGTGCCAAATGGGAATGCCGCAAAGAATCCCTGCATCCTGTAAGGCCCAAGCCTTGTCTCCAGAACCTCTGGCAGGTTATCTCTGAACTGTTGTGGAATCTGCCACTCTGCATCTATTTTTCCTGCTTTTTTTGCCTTGGCAAGCAACTCCTCCTGAAACCTGGAATCTGCTATACAGATAAGACGTTTCATAACTTCACTATCTGGCCTGCCTCTAACGTCGGCAATACCGTACTCTGTAACCACTATATCCCTCAAGTGTCTTGGGATAGTGGTATGGCCATACTGCCAAACTATATTTGACACTGCTTTTGAGCCTTCGCCCCTGTAGCTTCTTATCATGGTAATTGCACGACCATCTTTGAGCTCGTGTGCCATTGAGACAAAATTATACTGCCCACCAGGTCCGCTTATAATCCTGTTATCGTCAAGACAATCCGCTACAACAGCTCCGGTCAAGGTGGCCATGAGACCTGCATTGATAAATCGGCCATGTTTTCGTTGGAGCCTTTTAATCTCCTCGTTCCCATAAAGATGGTTGACATAATCAACGCTTCGCATATCAATAAGTTTGAGGCGTTCTTCATCCATATTACGAAGATCCTCATAAAATTGATGAGGACCTATGAAGAAACTTGAATAAAGTGCAATTCCATTTTTAAGTTTTGTTCCAAGACATGAGGCCACAACTGCTTCAAAATTTTCATTGTTTGACATATCAAGTGAATAAGATTTACCGTCCAGAGTGACACTACCGTTTTCATAAACAAGTTCCGACTTGAAAATACCGAACTTCTGAAAAAAGTCAAACTCACTCTTTTTTATTCTGGTATGAACCAGTTTTTTTCTCACAATCTCTATAAATATCTCTTTAACCTGGCTCTCATTGAAGTCATTATCGTTTATTACTGACTGCAATCTGACATCTTCATAGACCTTTCTCTTGATTATGTCCGCCTTGAACAGCTCAATCAAGCTGTCAACAAGCATTTCGGAAGAGCCAAGAAGCCCTTTGTCAAATGCTTCTGTACCTCCGACAGAGTCGATCAACTCCTGAAACTTTGTATAAATGCCAGAGCTGTTGAGAAAATCCTTATATATCTTGTTATGTTTATGGCGCATCTCAATACCGGCAACAATGGCATCTCCAAGCGACCCGATACCAACCTGAATGGTACCGTCATCTTTCACAAGAGTGCTGGCGTGCATGCCAATCATCCAGTCAACAGAATTAACAGGTTCCTTTGGTGCTCCAAAGAGCTTGAAATGATAATCAGGGCTATCAATTACCATATCGTAGAAATCAGGTTTTACCACAGCATCTCCATACATAAAGGGCATGTCTTTATGCACTTGAGCAATTATGGCAACCTTTTTACCCTTTGCCCGTTCTTGTTTTAAAAATATTCCGCCATCACGATGCGTATCTGGGTTTGAACCCATACTGAACATTATATCACCGTTTATCTCTTTTCTTGCCACAAGTTGGGCAACCACATTGCAGTCATTAATAAAAGCATCACGGATAGCATGGGTATAGTTAGAGCCAAGATAGTGTTGGGAAGCATGGGCATTGCCCATCCATCCGGCAGCTTTATTAAAAAACTCCATGAGGACAAAGTTGGGCGGGATCTGTTTCTTCCTCATATCAAGAACATAGTCCAGATCTGGAAAATCCTCCCATATACGCTCAACTAATGGTTGCATAAAGCGTCTTTCAAGTTCGCTTGACCATGTTGGTTTTTCCAAGGAGACGGCTGTAATCAAAGTAAAATGGAGGGTTTGATCGAGCTTGGTTCTCCTGTATAATGCATTAAGAAGATGATTTGGCTTTGCAAGGGCCAAGGGAGCAGCAAGTACAATTTTTTTTCCGACCTTTGCAATGAGATCATCAACACATTTTTCGACATCAGAATAATATTCAGGCACTTTATTTTCCAACACTGTTCCGATCCCCCTTTTTAAAAAATAAGTTTTTTTGGCATGCTTCATTTGCCGGTTTACACTTTTTGAAACATTATCCCCATTTTTAGGCGAGTTTCTCAAAAAAAGTGTAAACTACTTTTGAGGTGATATGAAGGATGCCGTTTTTTTAAATAAAAGATTTTTATCGCTTGTTATAAACGGCACGACCGACCGGAGCGGGTATTTGCTCTCGGCCACAACGAATAATGAAAGTTATATAATCACGGCTTTTTAAAGAGACTTTCACATAAAAATTTCTTCAACAGGACTAACACACACTATCATCCCTCAATAAAAAGCTTTAGAGATTCTATATATTCGGTATCTTCCTGCTCCATAACGGAAATAATACTTCTATACATTCTTTTTTTGTGTTCTCCGAATATCCCACGCTTTTTTTGAAATGTGCGGGCAAATGCCATAACATCAGAGTTGAGCTCAGATAGATCAGTGCAGGCTTTTTCTATAATATGATGCTGTTCCAACTCCTCTGCTCCAACTCGCCTTCCGCTAAGCTTCAATTCATTGAACTTATATTCAGGAATGGCTTTGCGAACAAAGGCAATCATGCCGGGCAGGAAGGGGATATTTATATCTACCTCAGGAAAACAGAAAAATCCACGATCTTTTTTCATAAATCTGAAATCACATGCACAGCTTAACATTGCACCATTGCCAAATGCGTGGCCATTAATTGCAGCAATAACGGGAATGGGCATGGTCAGAATTTTTTTAAACACACTGTTCATACCATACATAAATGCTTTAATACTATCAAAATCCTTTGCATTCAGTCGTCCAAGCATCCACTCAAGGTCAACGCCCTGTGAAAAATTTTTTTCATCTGATGAGGTCAAAATCAGGGAAGAGACTGAATCATCTGCCAGTACTTCATCAAATATATTATTCATTGTCTGGGCAAAGGTAATATTTTGACGATTTGCCCCATTACACATAGCAACAACTGCCACAGTTTCATCTTTTTTCCATTCAATCACAGACAAGAAACGAACTCCTTATAAATTAGTTTTATTTTTATGTGAAAGCCTTTTGAAATAGCTGCAATAATGAGACTTTCATTCCTCGTTGTGCCCATCAGGGCATGGCCGTTATCTTGGCAACCTTCAATACCCAGATTAATTTTACGATATTCAGACTTGAAGACTTAAGTTTATCAATAAATTTTTTGTTTCACTACTACATACCTAAATTTTAATCAAGAACGTTTCTCTCATTTTTCTCATTATTTGTATTTGATCAATACTCTAACTGGCTTTCATCAAAATATGATTGACATAATTTCTGTTTTCTGATTATCTCACAAGTTAATATTATATTTTGATACAGATTCATTCCTTTAGTATAGAGCTTTAGAAAAAGACATTTCACAGCATATTTCTTTACATTTTAATACACAGGAAAACGCCATGATAATTGGACTTGATGTTGGCGGAACCCACACCGACGCCGTTCTATTAAGCGAAAACGGACTTGAACGAGATATAAAAGTCCCAACTGATACTTCAAACCTTTTTAACACTGTTCTTTCCGGATTTGACCTACTTCTTGACGGAATAGATTCCGCAAAAATCAAGAGAATTGTCATAAGTACCACTCTCACCACTAACAGTGTGGTGCAAAAACAGCTAAATCCTGTAGGTATTATTGTCTCATCAGGCCCTGGTATTGATCCTGAGTTGTTTCGCAGAGGTGAACATTTCTATGCAGTCTCTGGTTCGATAGATCATCGAGGCAGAGAGAGGCAGCCCATTAATAGAAATGAGATCGAACAAATATCAGAAAAAATGCAACATGCTGGGATTGAGTATGTGGGTGTAATAGGAAAATTTTCACCCCGGAACCCAGCTCATGAAATTGAGATCTGCGAAATACTTAAAAAAAATTTTCCCACCGTCTTTCTTGGTCACCGTGTATCTGGAAATCTCAATTTTCCGCGTAGAATTTCTACGGTACATCTCAATACCGCTGTCTACAGTATGCATAAAAATTTCTTTAATGCTGTCAATGATACTCTTAAGCAAAAGGGGTTGACAGCTCCTATTCAGATATTAAAAGCTGATGGCGGTACTATGAATCTGCGAACATCCATGGAATTTCCTGGACAAACCATTCTGTCTGGGCCTGCAGCAAGTGTCATGGGATCCATCCACCACGCACCTGCCGACAAAGATGTTTTGGTTCTTGACATAGGAGGAACGACAACTGATATCGCCATTATTGTGAACAGAGCCCCACTACTGGAACCTGTAGGTATCGGGCGTGGAAAATATAAGAGTCTGATCAGAGCACTTCAGACGACATCAAGAGGCATCGGTGGCGACAGCCAAGTAACTGTTATAGAAAAATATATTGAAAAAACAGATGTGGAGCAAAACGGTAGCGAAACAATTTCCCGGAAAAAAATCAAGGCACTCAAAATAGGACCAGACAGACAAGGACCTGCTTTGGCATTCGGAGGCCCTGCACTCACCCCCACCGATGCTATGATCTGGCTTGGTATCATGGATGGCGGAGACAAAAAACTGTCTGAAGAGGGGTTAACCTTGCTTTCAGAGGCACTTGAGCTCTCAATCGATCAAACTGCTGAAAAAATTTTTTACCAGACTTGTACCACCATTGTCAACCTTGCAAACCAGATGGTTGAACAGATAAACAGCAAGCCTGTTTATACTGTACATGAATTTCTTGAAGGTTATCAGATTAAACCTCAACTGATATTGCTCCTAGGAGGACCTGCTTCCCATTTCTCAGATGCAATTCAAAAGATCTCTGGCATTCCAACCATGGCTGTGCCTCACAGCTCTGTTGCCAATGCTATTGGAGCAGCGTTAGCAAGGACAACCTGTGAAGTCTCACTGCTTGTAGATACGGAACGAGGTGTTGCCACGGCACCGGAAGAGAACTTTACAGCAACTGTTTCTACTTCATATCGAAAAGATGATGCCATTAACACGGCCCTTGCCTTGCTCGAAAAAAAGGCGGTAAATTCAGGTGCTGATCTTAAAAACTTTGAAGCAGAAGTAACTGAGTTTCAATCATTCAATATAGTACGCCAGTTCGCTCCACGTGGTAAAATATTCAGAATCAAAATGCAGGTAAAACCAGGCCTTATAAAAGGTTTTTCTCATGGATTTTAAAAAGACAAGAGGATATCATGCTCAAATCAAATAAAAAAACAGGTCTTGTATTCTTTCCGGCATTTGACTGGGCAATTGATCCCACACACCCTGAGAGAGAGGAGAGACTTTTATATACACAGGATCAGGTCTCGGAAGAGGGAGTATTTGATATCAAAGGCATTAAGGAGTACAAACCTGACCTTGTTACAGCACATGAGATCAGACGTACACATTTCTGCGTGCCTGACGAAGCAACAATCACCACTAAGTCCCATTTGATAAGTGCTGGTGGTGCCACTGCCATTGCCAGGGCTGTTATGGAAAAGAAAATAGATAATGGTTTCGCATTAGTAAGACCTCCTGGACACCATGCCATGCGTATTAGCCATGGAGGAAGAGGATTCTGCCACATTAATATGGAAGCCGTCATGGTGGAGATGATTCGTCAGGAGTACGGGGTAAGGCGAGTCGCAATTGTGGACACAGACTGTCATCATGGTGATGGCACCAACGATATTTACTGGCATGATCCAGATACACTTTTCATCTCCTTGCATCAGGATGGCAGAACCCTCTATCCAGGATCAGGATTCACCGGAGAACTTGGGGGACCTAACGCAAAAGGGACAAATCTGAACATACCTCTTCCTCCGACCACAGCTACAGAGGGCTATCTATATATAATACGAAACACAGTACTTCCGGCACTTGAGGAATTTAAACCTGAAATTATTGTCAATTCAGCAGGCCAGGACAACCACTACACAGATCCTCTTACAAACATGAAATTTTCAGCTCAGGGATATGCCGAACTTACCACACTTCTAAAGCCAGACATTGCTGTGCTTGAAGGTGGTTACTCCATTGAAGGTGCCCTACCCTATGTAAATCTTGGTATCATTCTCGCTCTTGCCGGCATGGATTATTCGAGGGTGGTTGAGCCGGATTATGATGAGGAAAGATTAAAACAGTCTGCCCATGTTACTGACAGCATAAAAAAAATTTCGGATGTTATTAACGGATACTGGCACAGGCGTTATGAAATGAGAGAAAAAGCGGGCAGACACGGCGAAATTCAGGAGCGTCACAGAGAGATATTTTATGATACAGACAATATCTTTGAGCGGCAAAAAGAGAAAGTCAGGGTATGTAGAGACTGTGCAGGTGCTATTGAAATTGACTCAAAAGCATCTCCTGGATTGCACATAATGGCTATACATATCCCTATAAACGCCTGTAATGCTTGTAGAGAAACAGGATATGAGATGTTTGACAGGGCACAAAAGAAAAAATATGATAAAATTTTTCTACAGGATAGACCCAAGGATTCATATATTATCAAATAAACATGCTCAGAACTGTGTCGTTAAAAATATTTCTTTCATAAAAGACAACTTTTTTCAGGAAAAATAAATTTTGAAACAACTTGAAAAACGAGCACAGATGATTCGTGCAATACGAGATTTTTTCACTATAAAAGGTTATCTTGAGGTTGAGACCCCACTGAGAATCCCGACTCCAATACCGGAGGAGTATATTGAACCTTTTGAATCAGAAGATTGGTATCTTCAATCCTCACCTGAAATCTGCATGAAACGACTTGCTGCAAAGGGGTATGCAAAAATATTTCAGATATGCAAATGCTTCAGAAAAGATGAGCGGGGAGATCGCCATCTTACTGAGATGACCATGTTGGAATGGTACAGAAAAGACTACTCATATATGGAAATAATGGATGAGTGTGAGGAGATGATCAAACATGTTGCAAAAATATTTTCTAATATTACAGACGCTAATAAAACTTTAACAAACAAACTTGAGTATGGCAGCCACAGAATATCCATTCATCAGCCATGGCAGCGTATTACTGTTAGTGAGGCGTTTGATAAATATAGTAGATTGAGCATGAAAGATGCCGAAGAAAATGGCTCTTTTGATGAGAAAATGGCTTTTGATATTGAGCCCTGCCTTGGCATTGAAGTGCCGACAGTTATATACGATTATCCAGCTTCCAGAGCAGCTCTGGCAAAATTAAAATCAGGCGAATCCGCATCAGACAACTCTCTTGCAGAACGCTTTGAGGTGTACATTGCAGGCATTGAGCTTGCAAACGGATTTACGGAGCTTATCGATCCGGTGGAACAAAGAGAACGATTTGCAAAGGCAATAGACAAAATCGAAAAACTGTACACTACAGAGAAGAAAAAGATAGACATCTATGTGCCAGTAACACCAATTCATAAAAAAAGCATATTAATGCCTGAAAAATTCATTCAAGATCTGGGGAAAATGTCTCAAACTGCCGGCATCGCCCTTGGAATAGATAGACTTGCCATGCTTTTCACCAACTCACCAACTATTGATCAAGTTGTGGCATTTACACCAGAAGAACTTTAGATCCAGCTACAAACCTTATTTTCTTGTAATTTCATCATATTGACATATAGGACAGCCTTGGGGGCGACCGGTTCCAGGCGGCTCTTCCCACTCGTGTTGACAGGAGTCACAGATAAAAATTCTCTCCCTGATAACAATCTCATAGTTACCCCCCTCAACTTTGATAGCCTTGCCATTTATAATTGCATCGGCAACCACTCTTCTGGCATTTCTTAAAATTCTGCCGAATGTGGCTCTGGATACAGCCATAAGTTCACCGCCCTCTTCATGTGAAAGACCCTGAAGATCCGCAAGGCGTATAGCCTCACGTTCATCTACAGTCAGGGATACCTCCATCAGATCGAGCAAAGGGATTCCTCTGGGTTTAAAGTAACTCACTTCAGGTTTATATCCTACTTTTCTACTGATTACGGGCCTGACCATACTATCCTTTTTCTTCAAGTTATATTGATATTTTTTATAACCGGCACGGCCGGAGCGAGGTATTGGCTCCCGGCCACAACGAATCATGAAAGTCCAATAAATACTGCTATTTCAATAGACTTTCATATAAAAACACAGCAGGGTTAAAAACTAAAAATCAAAAGAGGGGCGTTCTCGTTTATAGAACCCCCCTCTTTATTAATCATAAGCAATCAAAACATAAAGTTTTGTCTATCTTACATTTTTGAACCTTCTGCATGGCTCTGAAGTTTAACTTCTACTTTCTCTGTCAGGCTTGCATAGTATTCGCGCAGAATTACAAGAACTTCCTCACGACCAAAGTGGTCAACAACTGGCTGGTTATTAGAAAGAGCATGACGAAGTTTTGTACCGGAAAGTACTACACGATCTGCTTTGTCATGTGGGCAGGTTCTCAAAGATGCCATGCCATCACACTTGTAGCAATAGAATGTCCAGTCAATTTTGAGTGGCTCGCAAAGCAGAGCTTTGCCAGGTTCAGCAGGAGTTGGGATTTTATCAAAAATCTCCTGAGCCTCAAACAGTGTGTAGAAGTCGCCAACACCTGCATGGTCACGACCGATGATCATCTTGTTTACACCATAGTTCTGGCGGAATGTGGCATGAAGAAGTGCCTCTCTTGGACCTGCATAACGCATATCAAGAGGATATCCACCCTGAACAACATGATTTTCAACAAAATAACCTTTCACAAGAGTATCGATACATTTCACACGAACATCTGCGGGAATATCACCTGGTTTAAGGTTACCAATAAGGGAATGAATCAGAACACCGTCGCAAACATCAATAGCTATTTTACACAGATGCTCATGTGATCTGTGCATGGGGTTTCTGAGCTGAAGAGCAGCAACAGTTGCCCAACCCTTTTCATCAAACATAGCTCTGGTCTGGGCTGGTGTCAGATAAATCCCTTTAAATTTTTCGGGAAACTCACCCTCAGAAAGAACTTTTACAGGGCCTGCAAGGCAGAACTCTTTTCTGGCCATTACCATCTGAACACCTGGGTGATCTTTTAAAGCAATAGTCATAAATTTGTCATCTGCTGACTCTTCTCCCTGACCTTTGTAAACTTTTTCACTTTCCCATTTTTTGTCATCTTCGGTCATCTGAAATTTTTCAGTAACCTTCATAGTGGCATAGATCTGACCGTTTCTTTCAAGGGTAATTTCATCGCCTTCTTTAATGGCATCTGCATCTTCTTTTGAAGCATCAAGCATTACAGGAACTGGCCAGAAGGTACCATCAGCCAGAAGATAATCGGAACATACACCTTTCCAGTCTGCTTTGGTCATAAAACCATTAAGTGGGCTGAATCCACCAATACCCATCATTATAAGGTCACCCTTTACCTGTGAGCTTATCTCAATTTTCTTAAGACCTGCGGCTTTTTTAAGTTCAGCTTCAAGTGCAGCACCTTCAAGTTTGCAGCATACCAGACCTTTTCCACCGTGAGGAGCAACTAATTTAGACATGTAACCAACTCTCCTTAAAATTTAATATTAACCCAAAATAAATGTCTCTACCAGACACTTATACAAATTCAATCTATATCTATAAATAAAACTCTCTTCAAGTAATGATGATTGAGATTTTTGTCAAGAATAATTATCAATCTTGTGCATTTTTTATAAATATTACGGTATCTATAGTAGATTTAATCAATCAATTATATTTAAAGTCATTTTATTTTCAAGCTAAGCATATTTCCCAAATCAGCCATGCTCACGGCATGATAATGAGCAATTAATGCTGGATTCTTAAAAGCGGTAAACCATGTGCCTGCCCCTTTAGCGGCAAGCTGATCATATTCTGAATCCCCTACAAATAAAATTTGTTCCGGTTTTAAATTCAGAGCTGTCATTATTTTAACAAGCTCATCCGGTGCCGGTTTTGGATTTTTTACATCTGCGGCTGTAACCACCATCTCAAAAAGAGATTCCATGTCATGTATTTTCAGAACATCGGCCATTGTATTTGTCCTGTTTGTAGCAATACATCTTTTGTATCCGCAACGCCTCAAACTCTCCAGAAGTTCATTTAATCCTGGTTCAACATTCATATACTGGACGAACCCGTGATAACCCATATCTTTCATAAAAGCATATACGCTCTCCATGGAGTCCATTTCAGGAAAAAGGTAGTTAAGAGCCTCCTTTACAGTGAACATGTGGACAAGCCTGAACTGATCATCACTGAGATTTGGCTTACCGAAATGGTCAAGTAGAGTATTATAGTACATCCGGTTAGCTTGGGCAGTATCAAAAAGAACGCCATCGCAGTCAAAAACCACAGCCTTTATTTTTTTTATATCTATCTCTAATTTGTTAGACAATGACATATCAATACTTTCAATATTTTGTCCGTCAACAAACGGACATTATTCAGTTATATTTCCAAATACATTAATTTTAATTTCAGGCTGAACGCTGCTGTCAGTTTCAAGTAGAATCGAATCAAAGTAACGACCAGCATTTTCCCTTATATTTAGCACAATTAGCTCCCAACTTCCGACGGGTATTTTTGATTGTCTAATCTGAACAGAAACATTGGTACCATCGCTCAATTGCAATGATTTTACAGAAAACTGGTATTTTTCAACTGGTATTATTTTAACTGTCATCCCAATATGTTGAGATACAGAACCAGTAAGCCTGACCACATTTGGAGAGATACTTACCAGGGTCTCTACAGTACCGGAAATTTTCAACTCCTTGACCGAATTTGTAGTATCGTTTGTGTAAATCTTGATTATTTTGCTTAATGTTTTGCCCAGATAACCCTTTGTGTCAACCTTTATCTGTATCTTGCCCTCCCCACCCGGGGGAATTTTTCTGTCATAGGAGACAGCGGTACAACCTCAATCGGTTTTGACTTTCTTAATAAACAAAAAATCATTACCAATATTTCTAACTATAAAATCATGAACTACCAGAGCACCATCAGGTACAGGTCTAAATACGAACTCAGGGTCTTTAAATTCCGCCTTGGGAGCTCTAATTTTCGCTTCTCCTGCAATTGCTGATTTAGATTCCACAAGATCTAAGCAAAGCATCGTTACAAGAGCAAATAAGGTAGCTGAAACGACAAAAGACACAAGCGACCCTGGTAAAATTCTTGTTTTATTTACACTTTTTGTTCTATTTACACTTTTTGATGAACACATAACAGGCTTCTTTGCAATTATAGTTTTTAAGGCAACATACACAACAGAATACTCTGTCACCAACAAAAAAAATAAAGTCTCGTTATTACAAATAGTTAAAAGGATATATTTTGCTGATGAACTTTTTTTATAACTCAATAAGAAGTCCTCTGTTAAGCCAGCCGCACAGCTCCTTATCAGTATGTATAATTTTTCGACCATCAATCGAAATAACTCTAACTGCCCCCATCAATGAATTTAACACCAGAATATTTTGCATTGCATAAAGTTCGGCAGGCATAATCTTTTTTTTCACCACATCATAACCTGCATTGGTAAAAAGCGATAATGCCGCATTCAAGGTTACGCTTGGAAGAACATAATCTGAAAGAGGTATCATTACCTGACGATCCATAACAGATATCAGGCTTGTACTGTTTGTTTCAGAGACTGTGCCATCAGAATTGCATATAACAGCCTCATCCCGGCCATGTTTTTTTGCGTAAAGAGATGCTAAATAATAATACAAATAATTAAAAGATTTATGGACAGCCAACGGAGAGTGCCGCCTTTCCGGAAAAGTAATAAGATCAAGGCCATAATCTCTATATCCATTACAAGGTGACAGATCCTTATATTTAACCATGAGGCGATGATTGTAGGGACGTGCAAAAGCTGCTATAAAATCAGATTGTCCATCCACTGAGGGCATTAATTCACCCCCTTCCCCACGCTCTCCTCGTGCAAGCATAAGCTTTACTGCGGCAATCTTATGCTCAAGCCTGTTAACACAGATCAGTTTATCAATCACCTCATGCCAGCTAATGCAGGGCAACTTTTCGTTAAACAGAGCATGCCAGCTTGAAGTAAATCTTTCAAGATGCTCTTTCAGGCGTAACACCCTACCCTTTTGAACTCGTATGGTTTCAAACAGCCCCGCACCATATTGAAATCCTGTAAAATATGCTGGCACCATAACCTTGTTTTCATCCACAATTTTGCCATTGAACCACGCTTTTCTCTCAGGCAGATCGATTTGAGACAAAGAGTTGGCAGATGTGGCCAAAGAATCTGTGCAAGAAGTCAGGGTATCCATAAGAGTCTTACCCTTGTGAAGGGTCTCTTCATACTCCTTTTCAGGGTCAGAATCAAAGACAATGCCGCCCCCTACTGAAAAGCCTATCTTGCCGCCTGCTACCACAGCAGTCCGTATTGCAATGGAAAGATCAAGCGTGTCATGAAAACTTATATAACCCACAGAACCTGTATAGACATGCCTTCTGACACTCTCCATTTCATCTATGATCTCCATTGACCGGATCTTGGGACATCCGGTTATTGAGCCTCCCGGAAACGTGGCTCTAATAAGGTCCACGCTCGACTGACCGGAATCAAGGGTTGCTTCAACAATAGAAACAAGATGAAACACATTGTCATATGGTTCGAGACGTTTATGTTCTTTTACCTTTACAGTTCCACCTTTAGCCACTTTTCCAAAATCGTTTCTCATAAGATCCACAATCATGGAGAGTTCCGCATCATCCTTTAAACTGTTAAGAAGTGCATTGCCAAGAGCATTGTCATCAGTCTGGTTTGCCTTTTTATTTACACCACGAGGCATGGTTCCCTTTATGGGACGAGTTTCAATAAGATTACCATTACGCTTGACAAACCGCTCAGGAGATGTGGAGACAACCTGATGGTCTCCGGCATTTACAAATGAAAAAAACGGGGCAGGATTCTTTTCAAACAATTCCAGAAACAATGTGTATGGGTCACCATGAAATTGGGCACTAAATCGCTGGGAGAGATTAACCTGATAGATATCACCGGCTTTAATATAATCAATTATCTTTGCAACAGCCTTGACATACTCCGGCTTTGAAAAATTTGATGTAAATCCAGAAGAGGATATGGAAAAATCTTTTATACCTTGTTCATCAGGCATGGAAGCAATGTCAATAGAATCAATATCAGAAGAATAGATATTCTGCATGCTGTGCCTGCGAGATAAAATTAATTCAATCTTCTCTACGGTATCTGTATGACGGTCATGGACAAGGATAACAGAAGGGGCACAAAGGTAGAGATTTGGCAGATTCTGGTCAATACATGTATTGGGCAACTGCTCTATTCTCTCTTTGAGATCATAGGCAAGATACCCGAAAAGCCCGGCTGTTACCGGACACAAGGATTCTTCCCATGGAAATGAGCAAAGAGATACAAGTTCATCAACAACTTCAAGAGGATCTCCTGTAAAACAGAAACTGTCACCCCCTGTAGAAATATGTATACTATCATTTTTGGCTGTGATGGTAAGCCAGGTTTTTGCGGCAAGAATATTGTATCTTGCACAATCAAGCGAGGTGCCACTTAGAAGGATAACCGTACCCGGCTCATGAGCAAACTTTCTGACTGCCTCTGAAAAAGGCTTGGATAAATGCACCTGTGAACGTTTAATTGTTTCAATACGTGGAATAATATCAGCAAGATACGGAGGTGCAAACAAATGGTGGGCAGTAGAATCAGTCATTGATTAATCAAATCATCACAGGTGGTAAATAACCGGCACGGCCGGAGCGGGATATTGGCTCTCGGCCACAACGAAGAATGAAAGCAACATAAGTAGAGATATTTAAAGAGACTTTCACATGAATAAGGAGTTACATTGCTATCTAAGAAATGGATTGGTTCTCTTTTCCTTTGCAATGGTAGTCTCAGGGCCATGTCCGGTATAGACTATGGTATTATCAGGAAGGTGAAAGATCTTCTCTCTGATACTTGAAATCAAGGTATTGTAATCTCCTCCAGGAAGGTCAGTACGCCCAATTGATCCTGAAAATAGTGTATCTCCCACAAAAACATGACCATCTGCATAAAGGCAAATCCCGCCTCTGGAGTGGCCTGGAGTATGGATAACTTTCAATGTTATTTCACCAAAAGATATTTCATCACCATCTTTTAAATGGCTGTCTGCACCAGGAGAGTTTTCCGCAGAAAGACCAAAGGAAGCAGCAGCACGTCCAAGCTGGGAAAGCATGGGTTCATCTTCAGCATGAATCATTATTTGTGCCTTGGTTACCTCTTTCATCCTCTTGTTGGCACCTACATGATCAAAATGACCGTGGGTATTGAGTAGGTATTTTACCTTGAGGCCAAATTTTGAAAGGGCCATAAGAATATCATCGGCATCATCTCCAGGATCAATTACAACCGCCTCTTTTGTCTTCTCACATCCAAGAATATAACAGTTGGCCATAATTGGACCCACCTCAAGTGTCTTGATTATCATAATATCACCTTAAATAATGCTGTATTCATTAAAATAATGAATTAAATTTGATTGTCATGAAATTCAATTCTAATTTTCATAATTCAGAGTGGCCAAAAATGACCATGCTGCTTTTAAGAGAGAAATTCTATTCAATATTTTTAAGTTGTCTGATACGGTCAAGTATCCCGTTAACAAATGGACCAGAGTCTCTAGTCCCATATTTTTTTCCGATATCCACAGCCTCGTTAATGGAAACCTTTGCCGGTATATCAGGACAGTACAGAAGTTCATACACGGCAATCCTCATGATATTTCTATCAACAAGAGGCATTCGTGATATTTTCCAGTTTTTTGAGCTGGAATGGATCAATGAATCAATCTCATCAATGTAGTTGACCACACCTTCAACCAGATTAATAAAAAAATCTTTCTGATTTTCAGGAGATGTCTTCTCTGAATGGAGATGTTTTCCACTTGTCATCTTGTCAAAATTGAGATGATTTCCATTTATCATCTCCTCGAAATTAAGACAAAAAAGTTCGAGGAGCTCCCAAGGTTCACCTTTATTAACATCAAAATAGAAAAGTGCCTGAAGTGCCAGCTCCCGCGCATCCCTTCGATCTCCCATGTTTTAGTTTGCCTTTTTGTCCGAAGCCGAAATCTCTGACATGAGATTTGCCATCTCAATTGCAGCAATGGCCGAATCAAAACCTTTATTACCGGCTTTAGTCCCTGCTCTTTCAATTGCCTGTTCAATAGTATCTGTAGTAAGGATTCCAAAAATTACGGGAATACCAGAATCAAGACTTACAGAAGCTATCCCCTTGGAAACTTCAGCACAAACATAATCATAATGAGAGGTTGCACCTCTTATAACAGCTCCAAGACATATTACAGCATCATATTTTCCTGTTTTCACCATTTTTTGGGCTGCCAAAGGAATTTCAAACGCTCCCGGTACCTTCAGAAGGGTTATATCATTATCAGCAGCACCGCTTCTAATAAGTGCGTCAAGTGCACCGCCTACGAGTCTCTCTGTAATAAAATCATTAAATCTTGAAGCGATGATTCCAAATTTTTTCCCATCAGTCCGAAGTCCGGCTTCGATCATATGTGGCATATTAAAATCCTTATAATGTGCATAATTATTATTTATCTCAACTATTTCCTGATAACAGTCATGCCCTTATGGGCACAACTAAGAATAAAAGTCTAATAATTGCAGATATTTCAAAAGGCTTTCACATAAACACGCAACATGCGGCTTTATTTTTCAGAAAGGTCTGCCCTACACTCTTTGAAAACATGGCCCATTTTAAGCTGTTTGCATCGAAGATATCCTTTGTTGTACCTGTTTGGCTGAATCTCAATAGGTACCTGTTCCACAACTCTCAAACCATATCCTTGAAGGCCAATCATCTTTGTAGGGTTATTGGTCATCAATTTCATTTTTCTGACACCAAGATCTGCTAGAATCTGTGCCCCAATACCATAATCTCTCATGTCTGCCTTAAAACCAAGCTTAAGATTTGCCTCTACAGTGTCACACCCCTGTCTTTGAAGCTCATAGGCTTTAAGTTTATTGACAAGACCAATCCCTCGCCCCTCCTGCCTCAAATATAGAATTACTCCGCACCCTGCCTCATCAATCATGTGCATGGCCTTATGAAGCTGGGCAGCACAGTCACACCTCATTGAACCAAAAATATCACCCGTCATGCATTCTGAATGAACTCTTACCAGAATCGGCTTCTCAGAATCAATATCCCCTTTGACCATAGCGATATGTGTCAAATTGTCTATATCATTCTCATAGGCAATGATTTTAAAGTCGCCTCCAAATTCAGTGGGGATAGTGCTCTGAGCAGCCTTACGGACAAATGACTCATTTCTAAGGCGATACTCCACAAGATCTGCAATTGTACAGATGCCGATTCCGTGTTTTTCGCTGAATTTTTCAAGTGCCGGCATCCTTGCCATAGTGCCATCCTCATCCATAATCTCACAGATGACTCCTGCCGGCTTACATCCGGCAAGCTGTGCAAGATCAACAGAACCTTCTGTCTGTCCGATCCTAACCATTACCCCACCATCTTTTGCCCTCAGTGGGAAGATGTGTCCGGGCCTTGCAAGATCATCAGCAGTCGTTGTATCTGCCACAGCCACCTGAATTGTTGTTGCCCTGTCAGCAGCCGATATCCCTGTGGTGACACCCTTTTTAGCCTCAATGGAGACTGTAAATCCCGTCCCAAACTGAGATGTATTGTCCCTCACCATCATGGGCAGGCCAAGTCTGTCTGCCATGGCACCGGTCATGGAAAGACATATGAGTCCTCTTCCATATTTTGCCATAAAATTGATGGCCTCTGGTGTCACTGCCTCAGCAGCCATAGTCAGATCTCCCTCATTTTCCCGATCTTCATCATCCACCAGAATAACCATTTTACCGGCTTTTATATCCTCAATGGCCTGTTCAATTGTAATATGCGGCATCTGTTTTATATTTTCACTCCTTAAATGCTATAGAAAACTTAACGGTATAAAAAACCGACTTTATATTTCACTGCTGGTGAAAACCCCTGAACTTGTTCAGGGGATGAAACCAGTATGTAAACTTTGACAGATACTCGCAAGTTCTGTCCCTCTTTACATTGAGGTTGATTCACTTCGGGATTGTTA